>JAOABV010000005.1 GCA_026418155.1 candidate division WOR-3 bacterium
GTCTAAAAAAGGATTAATTCTTCTATCAAAGTCAAGTTAAAAAGTGAGGAAAGTTTTAATGTCTAAAAAGGAATTACTTCTTCTATCAAAGTCAAGTTAAAAAGTGAGGAAAGTTTTAATGTCTAAAAAAGAATTGCTTCTTCTATCAAAGACAAGTTAAAAAGTGAGGAAAGTTTTAATGTCTAAAAAGGAATTATTTCTTCTATCAAAGACAAGTTAAAAAGTGAGGAAAGTTTTAATGTCTAAAAAGGAATTGCTTCTTCTATCAAAGTCAAGTTAAAAAGTGAGGAAAGTTTTAATGTCTAAAAAGGAATTAATTCTTCGTGGTATTCCGGTGTCTCCTGGTATCGCGATGGGAAGGGTATTTGTTTTTAAGCGGTTTGTTCCTAATTTTCGGGAACGCTTAATTCCTCATAATGAGGTTAGGAATGAAATTAGCCGTTTCCAAAAGGCGATTCGAGAGACAGAGCAAGAACTTAAGGTTTTGCAAGAAGAAATTCGTCAAGAGATGGGCGCTGATTTGGCTGAACTTATTTCTTTACAGATTGCTTTGCTGAATGACCCTGAGTTAATTGATGGCACTATTAATTTCATTGTGAACGAAAAACGCAATGCGGAGTTTGCTTATTCTGAGATATTAAAAAAATATTTGATACCGTTAAACGATGCTAAGACTCCGTTCTTTAAAGAGCGTTTGGCCGATGTTATTGATGTTTCCACTCGAGTGATGCGTAATCTTTCCGGTGAGGCTTTACCTTCGATTTATGAGGTTAGTCCTGGGTCAATTCTTGTTGCGCATGATTTGTTACCTTCAGAGGCTGCACTTTTAGACCGCGAACGCATTGCTGGTGTTGCGACTGAAGTTGGCGGTAAAACTTCTCATACCGCAATTATGACTAAAGGTAAAGAAATTCCTGCAGTTGTTGGTGTTGAGCATTTGATGAAATCGGTCTCTTCGGTTTCTTCCCAAGTTGTGCTTGATGGCTCGCGTGGTCTTTTAATTCTTGAGCCAACCGAAAAACGCATTAATTTTTATAAAAAAGAACTGGAAAGTATTCAAAGGCAACGCAGTTATCTGGCAACGCTTAAAGAATCGGAATCGTCAACTTTAGATGGTAAGCATATTGATGTTTCAGCAAATATTGAATTTGTTGCCGAAACTTTAACCGCTTTAGAAAACGGTGCTCGGGGTATTGGTCTTTTTAGAACCGAATATCTCTATTTAGCCAAAAGAGGTCCGGTCTCAGAAGATGAACAGGCGATGATTTATGCTGATGTTGCGGATAAGATGAAGCCCTATCCAGTTATCATCCGAACTTTTGATTTTGGTGGTGATAAGTTAATTCCAGGTTATTTTGAATCTAATCCGTTTTTAGGTTGGCGCGCTATCCGTTTGTGTTTTGATAATCTGGAACTTTTCTTAAATCAGATCAGAGCGATTTTACGCGCGGGCACGAAAGGTAATGTGAAGTTGATGCTACCAATGATTTCCAGTATCGAAGAACTAAGAAAGGCAAAATTGATTATTGAACAAGCCAAGAATGAGTTACGAAATAAAGGTGTGCAGTTTGACCCGAATCTCGAGGTCGGGATTATGGTGGAGACACCAGCCTGTGCTTTATTGGCAGACCAGTTTGCCCAAGAATGTAACTTTTTTTCGATTGGTTCTAATGATTTGACGCAATATACTTTAGCGGTCGACCGAGATAATGACCGAGTAGCAAAACTTTATGACCATCTGCATCCGGCTGTGCTGAAATTGATTAAATCGACGATTGATTCGGCTCACAAGAATGGCATCTGGGTCGGTTTGTGTGGTGAATTTGCCTCTGACCCGTTGGGCGTTATCGTCTTAGTGGGATTAGGAATTGACGAGTTATCAATGGTACCATTTGCGATACCAATTGCCAAAAAGATTATTCGGAGCATTGATTTTAGTATTGTGAAAGAAATTGCCCAACAAATTCTGACTTTGTCAACACCGAAAGAAGTCAGTGATTTTATCCAAGAGAATATAAAAACCAAGTTTCCGGATTTAGCAAAGTTTTTAGCAACTGTACAGAGCGGTAATCAAGCCTAAAATGGTATTAATGAAAAGACGGAAAAAATCAATTCTTTTCCTTGAAGATATTGACTGCGCTGACTGTTTTTATGTGGCTTTTCCGATACAGATGCGGAACGCAAGTGTTTCCAAGGCGTATTTAAGGTTTATCAAATTGTCGTGATTAGCAGTTTGTCTGCAAGGATTACTAATGAATAAAATGTTTAATCTTATCTATAATTTGCCTGACCAGATTAAAGATGCTTACAATATCGCGCAAAGGTATAAATTCAGTTCTAAACTTTTATTTCAGCCAGCTAATATCGTTATTACTGGTATGGGTGGTTCAGGAATTGGTGGCGAAATTATCCGTAGTCTATTTTGGACAACTTTGGATATTCCCATTATTATCTCTAAAGATTATACTTTACCAGGATGCGCCAATAAACAGAGTTTGGTCTTTGCAGTGAGTTATTCGGGTAATACTGAGGAAACGCTTGAAAGTTTTAATCTTGCCCGTAAACGCCGTTGTCCGATAGTTGCGATTACCAGTGGAGGGAAATTATTAGAGTTATGTAAGAAATATCAAATAGATTGTATTCAAATTCCATCAGGTCTACCCCCGCGTTCAGCAATTGGATATTTATTTATTCCTCAGTTAATTACTTTGGAGAAAATCGGAATAATCAAAAAAACGACTCAAACGATTAATGAAACGATTAATACTCTTATAACTAATCGGCAAAAATATAATATTCAGGCCCGAAAATTGGCTCGTGAATTGTTAAATAGCCTTCCGATTATCTATACCACCAGCCATCTTTTTAATCCGGTTGGTCTTCGCTGGCAGGCACAGTTTAACGAAAATGGCAAAACTTTTTGTCATTGGAATGTATTTCCGGAATTAGACCATAATGAGATTGTGGCTTTAGCCGATTCTACCAGTCTTACACAACCTTATTATTTTCTAATCCTAATTGACTCCAATACCCATCGCCGCAATTTGCTTCGAGTTGATTTAACTTTGAAAATTATAAAATCTAAGGTAAAAAATATAAAAATAAAATCTAAGGTAAAAAATATAAAATTCAAAAAGTTTTATGCTGATGGCAAAGCAGATTTAACTCGCATCTTCTCGTTAATAATGCAAGGCGATTTAATCAGTTTTTATTTGGCATATCTGCAAAACATTGACCCAATGCCCGTTTTGGCTATTGATGAACTGAAAAAAATGCTGGCAAGGCGCTAAGGCGCTAAAGATGATAAGAGAAATTCAGAAGCAAAATTTAATTTACGCAGAGCAGTCTACAGTTAGTATCGGCAAAAAATAAGTTATGCTAATAGTGAATAATATCTTTGGAAAAGATAATATAGGTGTTTTCGATAATAAAGCAGAAAAGAACAGTGATGTTCAAAGTTATTATATTCTTTGAAAAAGGTAATATTTATGGTTTTACTAATAAAGTAGGCAAGGAGCCGTTATGTTCAAGGTTGTTATATTCTTTGAAAAAGGTAATATTTATGGTTTTACTAATAAAGTAGGCAAGGAGCCGTTATGTTAAAAGTAATTATCCCTGCTGCTGGCGAAGGCAGACGCTTAAAACCGCATACCCAGACTACCCCAAAAGTTTTACTCAAAGTCGCTGGTAAACCAATTTTAGGTCATATTCTGGACCGAATAATTTCAATAAATCCTGACGAGATAATTGTTATTGTCGGCAGTCAAGGAAAACAGATTCAAGATTTTCTAACCAAAAACTATCCGCAAAAATTCCAATTTGTCGAACAACAAAACCCAATGGGATTAGGTGACGCTATCTATCGTGTTAGCGACTATCTTCAGTCAGAACCGGTGTTGATTCTTTTAGGTGATACCATTCTTGATTTAGATTTCTCGGCTTTTATTGGCAAGGAAAATTTAGTTGGCATCAAACCAGTTTCCACTCCTCAACGCTTTGGTATCGTGGAGACGCGTAGCGGATATGTCACCCGAATTACGGAAAAACCGCTTGAGCCCAAAAGTAATCTGGCTTTAGTCGGAATCTACTATTTTACAAATGCCCAACCGCTTTTCGATAATCTCAGAAAAATTGTCCAAGAAGGCAGAAAGACTCGCGGGGAATATCAATTGTCTGATGCTCTGCAAGAAATGATTGAGCAGGGTATCAAAATCAAAACTTTTCCTGTAGAATATTGGCTGGATTGCGGAACGCCCGAAGCACTAATCACAACTAACCGTTATCTGCTTCAATCCAACCACTATTTTACACCCAGAGAAAAAGTAGTAATTATTCCGCCAGTTTATATTGATGACTCGGCAATCATTGAAGAATCCGTTATCGGTCCGTTTGTTTCCATTTCAGAACAAGTTGAGATTCGAAATTCAATTATCCGGGACTCAATTATTAATCAGGATTCATATGTGGAAAATTGTTTACTTGAAGGCTCAATCTTAAGCGAAAATGCAGTCGTCCGAGAACGAGCCCGAAAACTTAACTTAGGCGCTTTTTCGGAAATGGAATTGGGATAATTTTATTTTACCACAAAGTCCCAAAGGAAAATAAAGCATTCGCTCACCGCACTTCTTTATTTATGATAATTAGAAAGGATTCCTATGAAATTTAAGTTAACCAAGACCCTAACTGATTGCAAAGCACGACAAGGCAAAATATCTTTACCTAAAATACAGCGGTCTTTATTTAACGATGAAATTTGAGATTGCTAAGATACTTATGGATTGTAAAGCACGAATAGGTAAAATGTCTTTACCTGAAAGTGTTGTCAAGCCAATCTTTATTTTCCTATGAAATTTGAGATTACTAAGAGCCTAACTGATTGTAAAGCACGGCTGGGAAAATTATCTTTGCCTCATGGTATTGTCAATACACCCATCTTTATGCCAGTTGGAACTCAAGGCACAGTTAAAACAATAACACCAAAAGAATTATGTGAACTGGGCGCAGAGATGATTGTCTGTAATACTTATCATCTTTATCTAAGACCCGGACATAAAATAATTGAATCTGCTGGCGGAATTTCTAAATTTATCAGTTGGCACAAACCAGTTTTAACTGATTCTGGCGGATTTCAAATCTATTCCTTGGCATCGTTATGTAAAATTACAGATGAAGGAGTCAAATTTCAATCCCACATCGACGGCTCATACCATTTCTTTACGCCTGAGTTAGTAATCGCAATTCAAGAAAGTTTTGGGTCAGATATTGCAATGTGTTTAGATGTCTGCCCACCATACCCGGTTTCTCAGGAAGTGGCTCAAGAAGCAATGCAGAAAACCTTAAATTGGGCAGAACGCAGTAAAAATACTAAAAAAGAAACAACTAATCTTTTCGGTATCATCCAAGGTGCAACCTATCCTGAATTAAGAAAAATCTCTGCTCAAGCAACGGTTGATTTAGGATTTGATGGCTATGCAATTGGCGGATTATGTTTAGGCGAACCATCAGAAGTCACTTATGAAATGATTGATGTTGTCCGAGATTTTATCCCCCATAATTTTCCGTGCTATCTGATGGGCGCAGGTTATCCCGAAGATATTATTGAAGGAGTTAAACGAGGAGTGGATATATTTGACTGTGTCTTACCGACTCGTAATGGTCGAACTGGCACCGCATTTACCAGTCTGGGCAGAATTACCATCCGAAACGCCCAATATACTGCTGACTTTACGCCTCTTGACCCAGGCTGTGATTGTTATACCTGTAAAAACTTTACCCGGGCGTATCTCAGACATCTATTTATCGCTGGCGAATATTTAGGTCCAAAACTTCTAACCCTACACAATCTAAGTTTCTTTCTTACCCTCATAAAAAATATCCGAAAACATATTGAACAAGAAGATTTTCTAAGTTGGTCTCAGCAATTCCTTTCTCAATATTCCTCCCATAATAATAAAGATTAAAAAATTTTTCAGATTACAGATTATTTTATTGATATAATAAGTGTTGTCTATTTGGTAATGTATAATAAATATTTTGTGTAGATTTAGACTTGATGTGTTAAAAATAAAGGTGTATTCTCCTATGATGAACAATTTCAATAATAATAAGAGAACGCACCTAATGGAAGAAAGAAGAAATTACCCAAAATTCTTGACGCCGTCCTTTCAAGTTCCTTGTAGTATAAATTAATCCACCATAGATATTCTTGTAAAGAATTAGGTTCAAGTAGATCGCTTCTTCATCAGAATGCAATCTGCTCTCAATTGCCATAATTCTCTTTCCAATATCAACTACGGCTTTGGCTAATTAGCCAAATGTTCAGCAGTAATTTATTGTAACTTTGCTGAGAGTTTTTGTTGGCAACAGTTGAGACAAAGAACAAAAATCATTGGATTGCGGTTTGAATCAAATCTATTCCATAATCGCTTTCCTGTTCTATTAACGATAGCAAACAAAAAGATATTGATAAAAGACAATCTCAGTATTAAAACGGAGCATCATCATAACAATTTAGTATTTTGAGAGAAAGACGCTATCAGACATACAGCACAAAATCCTAAAGTTGTAACCAATAAGAGAATCATAAAACGATTGAAACTCAAGTTATCAAAGTCATTTGGGTTCTATGTGACTTTATCTAACCCGAGTTATCAGAATGTGGCTGTGAATTATGCGACCTCAGATGGCACCGCAACGATAGATGATAATGACTATGCTTCAGCAAGTGGTCTTTTGACTTTTGCTTTTGGTGTAGTTTCGTAACGGATTGACGCCACCGTTAATGGTGATATTAAGTATGTGCCGAACGAGACCTTTAATGTTAATCTTTCAGATGTAGTTAATACCACGATTTCTGATAATCTTGGTGTGGTCACAATGAATTCATATAGTTTTTTTCGGTTCGCTGTATTATAAAATAATTAACTTATTGTCAATCTTCAGTTATAAGGATGGACGAGAAAAATTTATCGTGATAAAATTTGTAATATTCGTCTAATTGTAATGCCTTGATGGAGCATTTCTTACATTGTTTGTCACCACCCGGTAAATTTCCACTCGTGATTGCAATATAAAATCCGCTGTAGTTGTTCTACTCTTATAGATAACAATTTTTCTAATTCTTGTATTTCGATACACATAATTAATAAAATATTGTCTTGCATTGTTCCTCCTAATGCGTTTTAATAAATTCTATTATTTTATCTTTTAAGTAAAAGCAAAATTTAAGACAATTCATAACTTATTTGGGAACATCCGCGTCACTAAGTCGGGGAAAGAAGATAATCCGATAACCTGCTTTTGCTTTACGCTGTAAATCATCAAGAATTCCATCTGCGACTTTAGAGATATAATCAAATTGTGTGAAAAATTGGGAATAAGGTATTTTATAGGCATAACAAAAGAGAGATAATTAAATTTCATAGAAAATTGGAATAAGGATTTAATGGCTATAATAAAAATGCCGGTACTAATCAAAAGAGCCACAGGCCTGTTTGACCGAGAAGGCAAAAGATTAGGCGACTTTATCGGCTATCCTATTGATAATCCAGAGGTTAAATCGTTCGGTCACCTAAAGGACAATCTGAGTATCTGTAGGTTGGGCGGGCAGAAGGGTATGCCGGAGGGTTGCCGAGGGGTATGCCCCCCGGCTTGCCCCCTGGCTTGCCGACCGGCTTGCCTATTAGGTGACCGAAGGTGTCAGTTAAGCCGGTGGTTAAAACAAAAGTATGATTGAAATGGTTAAAGAGATTGTCAATTAATAAATACAGCCGGATGGAACATTAAAAAACCAGAGGGAAAAGAATATGCTTATCTTTAATTTATCAGAATTTCCCCAACATAGACAATTTCTCGTAAAGAAATCCGATGGTCTTTAGTCTATCAGAGTTTCCCCAAACACAGATAACATTTCCAAATATTCGTAGGAATAATCGGATTCACTATCAGAGGGAAATTTAATCCAGTCGTGACATTTCGGACAGTAAATCGGTTTCCCGATTTGTTTTTCTTTAATTTAGAACGATAATTACAAGTATCCTGTATGCCTTTTAGGTTTTTCAACTTCTTTGAAATAAACTTTTAAATTCTCTCTTATCCAGTCATAAAAATCCAATTCTAGGAAACTCAAAAAATTCTTAAACTTATCTTTTTCCTCTTTAATTTCATGATTTTTTGTAAAGTTTTAAATTCGCTTTCAATTTCTTTTACATTTATAATTTTATTCACAATACTTCCTTCAGAATTATATCATTTGTTTGTTTATCTACATTATATTTTATTAACCTAACGGATTTTTCTTCAATTAATTTTCTCTTATTTATGTAATTAAGGACAGCGTCGTCAAAATCAAAGCCGACGAGAATGCTTTGAACCATTTCTGGATCCCCATTTGCCAATTTTCGCACTAACCAGTTTTCATATCCAATAATTTGTCTTAGATTTTCTTCAGTTACAATATCGGTTTTTAATTCGATGCAAGTAAATTTATGTAGAATTTCCACGGAGTCAATCGTTGTAACGTGAGTTAAAAACAAATCCATTACTTTATTAAATGATGTCGGTACATAATTTAAAAAATCTTTGTAATCTCCAACTAAATTTTTCAACTTACTTTCACTGAAAGATTTCATAAACCATGCATTTAAAAATCCTTCATGTTTTATTTTCCCTTGTTCATCACATTCTAATGGTAACTGAATATTTTGGGCTTTCGCAGGTTTGTAAGGATTTTTTATGCCCGTTACTGGTTCATATATAGGATTATTTCGTAAAAGAAGCCGAATTATTTCTTTTCCTTCTTCAGTTGTAATTGTATATTGATTTTTCCTTATGAACGCGCCCAAATCGAAAGTCCAAATTTTACCTTTATCTCTTAAATCTAGAATATCACTTAGTACAACTGGTCTCATAAAATTTCTTACAATAGGTTCGAAACAAAATCGAAATGGATAAGTTTGATTATCGGCATTCCAAATATTCCTCTGTTCATAAAATGGATCGGTAGTTGCTCGCCATAACCCATAAATTCCCGTATTTTTAACATAAAAAAATATGAAGTCGTTAGGTTTAATAGCAAAAATACATGAAATTATTTCGGCATTTGTCTTTATATTAGATGGCCATTCGGGGCTTCCGTAGACGCCTTTTTCGATGCAAGATTTAAAATTTTCTTTTCCAATTAAAAAAATATGATAACTCATTTTATGTTAAAATTAATTCTTAATTTTAAGGTTTTTTGCTAAGATTGAATGCTCGCCAAGATTGTTCATGGTCTTTATTTTTTGTGGGATTTTTAAGCCAATCCCGTTTATGCAATTCTTTTGCTTCTTGCAACAGTTCGGAAATATATTTATAAGTTTCTCCTCCAAATTTTTCTTTCTTTTTCTCGTATAGTGCTATCAAATCGGAGAAATTCATTTGTTATCTTATAAATTGGGCTACACAATCTCTGCACACGGCATGAAGATTTTCGAGTTTTTCTGTTTTTGGAGTTTTCCAATGGACAGATTTATCACGACCGAAACTATTGTAATAACTAAAACATTTTTGTAAAGTATCTTTTGATTTATAGTATTGTTTCTTGCCGTTTAATGGATAGGTACAAACAATTACTAAATTATCAGTATTTGTTTTATTTGTCATCTTAAATGTATTATAAATAACCAACTATTAATGTCAATGGAGAGTTAATTCGAAAATTAAGTTTCTAAACTAAAGTCAGATTGAAGCATAAGATTAGTCAAATAACAAATTTATTAAAAACATCAGATTGTATTGCCACCATCAAAAACTATTGCTTGCGACACGCGACCGTATTAGAGAATGCTCAGAAAAAAATAAGAAAAATATTCAATCAGTTCAATTTCTTCAATCGTAAGAATTGTCTTTTTCAGGCTTTTCGTTTTTAAGATTCCTGTGTTATTGTCTCTGCGGGATTGTTGGAATAAGGTCGGAAAAATTGAAAATAAAGTACTTTGCTTTGTGAGACATCTGTTTATATTTTAGAGACTTTGTGAAAAAGGTGTATGGAGTTTAGAGAGACAATCTCTTTCAGTATAACAGACAAAAAATGGAAGGGGTGTATCGTATTAGTCTTCGTAAGTAAGGTTGAGTTTATTCCAGAGCCATTTGACATCAAAATATGGTCTGCCTTGTTGTTTATTATATTCTTGCTGGTTTTCAAGTTGTTTTAGGAGTTCGACAACTTCGATTTTACCTTTTTTCGTCTTTACGGACTGAAGAGGTGTTTTATTGTTGAGTGCGGGAATTGGTTGATGTAACCATTTTTCGTAATGTTCTCGCATTGCTTTGTTATACAATTCTTGTTCAATTTCTAACGGGATTTCGTTTTTCGGTTGGTATTTTGACATATCTTTAAGGGGTTTTAGTAATTCAATAGGTTCTTGAAATTCGTCCGATTGATGGCTGATGAAGTCACCAATTTTTTTGTTAAGTATTTCTTTGCCTTTATCTAATCGCTCTTTAGAATTAGTTTCAAAAATCAACTTGTTACTTTGGATGGTGATTTTCCCAAAGATAACTTTTTCGCCATATTGGTTTAAGTCTTCCCAGATAAATTCCTCATCTTTAATGTTTTCAAACTCAGTAATTGTTTTTAATCCGCTGAGCACTGCTGGGATGTCGCTAATGGTATATGTTGCTTTGGAAAATATCAGTGCTTCATTGGTTGTTGTTTGGAGAATTAATGGAGGCTGGTTGGCAATAGATGCGTACCAAATATCAATAAAAATGTGGCTATCTTTTTTGAGTAGTTCCTGCCAAGAACCATCTTTATTTTTTCTTAAATAATTTCGATAATATTTTTTAATATTTTTGACAATCAAACTCTTGTCCGTTATTGGGTATGGGTAATTACAACCACTGATGATATATTTCTTATCAAGTGACAAAAGCCGAGTTGCGAAAATATTCCATTTTAGCATTGAGCGCGTGGCTAATTTTTCTTGGACTGTATATTCATTCTCTAAAAGAAGGTCTTTAAGTATCATTCCTTTTTCAGGAAATACTTCTTGAACTTCGTAAAGACTAATGTAGGTTTTCTTCATCATATCAAGGACTTTAAGATCTTCTGCAGTTAATTTCGTTCCGCTTTCAATATATAAATCAATCAAAGTTTTTTTCGTTTTTGTATCAATTACCCAATCATAAACAACCCAATCCCAAAAATTTATATCAGCAAGTTGGAGAAACTCTGGAGTCATTTTTTCCGAAGTGGGCATTTGTTGGTGAAAAAAAAGCTTGGCTTTGTGGAGTTCAATATTATAATTGGCGTAGGCAAATTTTAGAAGGTCTTGAACCAAGCGTCCTTTTACGAATTCTTCAAAACCAAATTCGGTATTGGTATTGACCAGACAGCACTTTTTGTATTTTTTACCACTACCACAAGGACAAGGGTCGTTGCGACCAATCTGAGACATACGATGCTTCCTTACATTATTATTTATATAATTTAATATTTATTTAATAAAAAAGTCTAATAATGGAATGGCTCAATAAAATAAAGTCTAATAAAGATATTAACACAATAAAAAGATAACTTATTTAAGATTAAAAGTCAATTAATTTTTTTCTTTAATACAACAACTTTAGAAGAAACAAAATTATTCGTTAATCTGGTATTAAGTGCAAAGAGAAATCCGCATCAAACTTTTTCCCTGAGCTTTTAGTTAATTTTTTGAAGTGCAGTTAGCAGATTAGAAAGACTTCCGAATTATTGACAACTGGAAAAATATCAAGTAAAATTAAATTTTGTTATCTTATGTTAAAATTTGGTGTTGAAAATAGTCTAAAATTAAATTTGTCAGGAGGCTTTAATGGCTTTACAAAATAAGATTATCAACCGAAGTGCTAAAGTTGGGATTGTTGGAATGGGTTATGTTGGATTACCTTTAGCCGTAGAAATTGCCAAAGCCGGTTATAAAGTTTTTGGCATTGATACTGATAAAAACAAGGTCCGATTAATTAATTTAGGAAAAAGTTATGTTGAGGATGTTGCGGATAATGAATTATCGCCTTTAGTCTTAGATAAAAAGATTTGCGCTTATGATAACTATCGGGTTTGTAAAGATTGCGATATCATTAATATCTGCGTGCCGACACCATTTACAAAATCGAAGGACCCAGATGTCTCATATATTATCGATGCCGGCAAGGAAATTGCTCAATACTTAAAATCTGAGCAACTAATTGTGCTACGCAGTACAACTTATCCGGAAACAACGGAAAAAGTGCTTTTACCGATTTTAGAGAAGACCGGCTTAAAAGTCGGCAAGGATTTCTATCTTTCGTTTGCTCCGGAACGCATTGACCCTGGTAATAAGACCTTTACGACTAAAACAACCCCGGTGGTAGTAGGTGGGGTTACCAAAACTTGTACCAAGTTAACCGAACTCTTTTATAGCCAGTTTGTCGATAAGGTCGTGACGGTTTCAAATCCGCGGGTTGCAGAAATGTCAAAACTTTTAGAAAATATTTTCCGAAGTGTTAATATTGCGTTAGTTAATGAATTGGCTTTGATGTGCGAGCGAATGGGCAATATTGATGTTTGGGAAGTGATTGAAGCCGCGAAAAGCAAACCATTCGGTTTTATGCCATTTTATCCCGGACCAGGTATTGGTGGCCATTGTATTCTTATTGACCCTTATTATCTGGCTTGGAAGGCACGCGAATATGATTTTCATTCTAATTTTATTGAATTAGCCGCACAAGTAAATGAAAATATGCCTTTTAAGGTGGTTGACCGATTATTTGAGGTTTTAGGCGAAAACTGCATCTGTTCCAAAAATGCTTCGCTCTTTATTATTGGTGCAGCATTTAAGAAGAATGTCGGTGATACCCGTCATTCTCCGGCAATAAAAGTAATGGAACTCTTAACTGATAAAGTTAAAAAAATTGTCTATAATGACCCGTATGTGCCTATGTTAAAAATCAATCATAAAGTCTATAAGTCGGTCGAACTTACCGCCGAAAACTTAAAACGAGCCGATTGTGTATTGATTCTTACTGACCATAGTTGTTATGATGCGAATTTTATCCTCAAAAATAGCCGACTTATCTTAGATGCCAGGAACCTTATTAAAGTTCGGGGCTACAAAAAGGTCTATACCTTGGGACTGAAAATTGTTTAATACTACTTTCTGATAATCAGTAACTTAGATTGTTATGCCGCGAGTATGGGAAATTGCGATTCAGAAAAAAGGCTTTAATCCGGAAGTCGAAACTTTAAAGAAAAGTATCCAAGATCTCGGCATTAAAGAAATAAAAGACTTAAGCATAATTTATCTTTACTATTTATTTACTGATTTACCTTTGAAGGTTATAAAAAAAATTACCCGTGATTTTATTTGCGATACGGTTTCGGAGCGATTTACAGTTAAGGAGTTGTCAATTCGGTCTAATAAAAATTTGCGTCATACGATTGAAGTCGTATATAAACCTGGAGTAATGGACCCGGTAGCAGAAAATGTGATGGTCGGCTTAAAAGATTTGGGTTACCAAGATTGTCTTATCCGAACCAGCCAACGCTATGTCTTTCCCCCAAATCTTTCGGTAAACACTATCAAAAAAATTACGGAAAATTTGCTGTATAATCCTTTGGTGCAAGAGATTGTCAAGGATAGTGCCCAAATACTTGAGATTGGATATAGGCAAGGAGTTAAATCGGAATTTGCTGTTCAATATGTTGAGATTCTTAATAAGACTAAGGCACAATTAAGAAAAATTTCTCGAGAACGGTTATTGGCATTAAATGACCAGGAGATGCTTACGATTCAAAGCTATTATCGGAAACTGGGGCGAAATCCGACAGATGTTGAACTGGAGACATTTGCCCAAACCTGGTCCGAACATTGTAAGCATAAAACATTTTCGGCTCGGATTATCTTTGATGATGGTAAACAAACTCAAATTATTAATGGTCTACTTAAATCGTATATCAAAAAAGTTACACAGAAACTGAATAAAAAGTGGTGTCTTTCAGTTTTTGAAGACAATTCAGGGGTAATTGAATTTGATAAACAGTATGGGATTTCTTTTAAGGTTGAGACGCATAATCATCCTTCAGCATTAGAACCTTATGGTGGTGCGGCAACAGGAATCGGTGGTGTGATTCGCGACTGTTTAGGTACTGGATTAGGCGCAAAACCGATCTTAAATACCGATGTTTTCTGCTTCGCTCCGCCAGATTTACCTCTTCAGAAAATTCCTGCTGGTGTTTTATCACCCAAAAGAATCATTAAGGGTGTAGTTAAAGGCGTTCGTGACTACGGAAATCGAATGGGCATTCCGACTGCATCCGGTTGTGTCTGTTTTCACGAGGGATTTGTTTGTAATCCTTTAGTCTATTGTGGAACTGTCGGTTTAATTCCGAAAAATAAGATAAAAAAGAAAATCGTGCCCGAAGATTTAATTGTTCTTATCGGTGGTAGAACTGGACGTGATGGTATTCACGGTGTAACTTTTGCCTCATTAGAATTAGATAATACCACTCAACAAATTTCCTCCAGTGTTGTACAAATTGGCAATCCAATCGAAGAAAAAAAGATTACGGATTTGCTAATCTCAGCCCGAGACCAATCACTTTTTAATGCGATTACTGATTGCGGCGGTGGTGGGCTCTCTTCAGCAATTGGTGAATTGGCTAAATCTGGCGCCGAAGTTGATTTAGAAAAGGTTCCCTTAAAATATGCGGGATTATCTTATACCGAGATTTGGATTTCGGAATCGCAGGAACGAATGATTCTCTTTGTGCCCAGTAAAAACTTGTCAAAACTTCTTGATTTGTGTAAATTATACCAAGTGGAAGCAAGTGTAATTGGCAGAGTAACTGATACTGGTAAATTACATTTGCGCTATTGGGGAAGAGAAGTTGGTAATATCGATTTAAATTTCTTGCACCAAGGACTACCACAAAAGACAATGGTCGCTAAGTTTCACAAACCAACTGAAACTTCTTTAAAACCCGAGCAGTTTCTAATAAAGAGAAGTCAAGATTATAATAGAATCGTCTTAGAAATGCTCAGTGATTATAATGTTGCCAGTAAAGAATGGATTGTTCGTCAGTATGATTTAGAGGTTCAAGGAAATACAATAATCAAACCTTTTGTCGGAAAATACAATGAAGGTCCTTCTGATGCTTGTGTGCTTCAACCGCGAAAACAATCAAAAAAAGGTGTGGTGATTGGTTGTGGCATCGCATCGCAATATCAAAATCAAGACCCGTATTGGACTGCGGCTACTGCGATCGATGAGGCAATACGAAATATTGTTGCAGTTGGCGGCGACCCGGATAAAACTGCGTTGTTGGATAATTTTTGCTGGGGCAATCCCGAACGACCAGAAATTTTAGCCGGATTAGTTCGAGCCTGCCAAGCCTGTTATGATATAGCACGGATTTACGGCACACCATTTATTTCGGGTAAAGACAGTCTATACAACGAATATAAATCAAGCAGGGGCAAAACGATTTCCATTCCAGCAACATTATTGATTTCTGCAGTGAGCATTATTCCGGATATAAATAAGACTGTAACAATGGATTTCAAACAAGCAGATGATTTAATCTATCTGATAGGAAAGACTTATCCTGAGTTTAATAGTTCTAAAGTTAATCCTAAATTAGGTATTAAGATTTTTCGTGCTTTATATAAAGCCATTCAATCTGGTTTAGTTTCTGCCTGTCATGACTTATCTGAAGGTGGATTAGCAATTGCACTTGCGGAAATGTGTTTGGCAGGTAATGTCGGTGCGGAAATCTTTTTGAAAAACCTTAAGGTCTTTTGCCCATCAATTGCCGACAAAGATAATATATGCCTTTTTTCCCAATCTAATACTCGTTTTATCTGTGCGGTTTCGTCTAAAAATCAAAGACGGTTTGAAAAAATTATGGGAGAACTGCCACACACATTGATTGGTAAAACCAATTCAACCGATAGATTAAAAGTATACGGCTCAGATAATCTGCTGATTATTAACCTTAAAATTCAAACTATGAAATATACCTGGCAAACTACATTAAGCAAAGCATTGATTAGTAATTAGCCCTTATTAGAAAATAAGATTAGTGCTATCTGAATGAAATTTTATATTTAAGATTTTTGTAGTATAGTTTTACTTATCTAAAAATACTATCCCAATGTTAAAGGAAAGTAAGGTATAGTGCTATTTGAGTTGAAATTTTATATTTAGGATTTTCGTCGTATAGTTCTATCTATCTCTATCTAAAAATAATAGACCAATCTTTAAGGAAAGTAATATTTAGTATTATTAAAGTTAAAATTTTATATTTATGATCTTTGTAGTGTAGATTTACTTATCTAAAAATAATAGATTAATCTTAAAGGGAAGCATTATTTAGTACTATTTTGAGTTAAATTTTGGAGTTGTGAGATATTTCCATTAGGAAAAAGTAATTTTGGGAAATAATTTTTTCAGTTTTATTGGAGTGAAGAGTAATGTTTCTTACAGAACCGAGAGTCTATTAGACAAATTTAAAAACACAAAATATTTTTTATTTGAGTCGAAACTTAATATCCGTAATTGCCTTTTCACCGATTTGGACGTTTAATTTGTTAATTATCTTTGATTTGAGAAATATTAATTCATTGCGCCAAATCGGATTTGAGACCAAGACTATTAAGGTCTTACCTTTAATTTTAATTGGTCGGGCATTTTTGGCAATTTGCTCACCAACTGCTTTAGGCCATAATGAGATTACCTGTTCTTGAACAAGTTTTGGGGTAAGTCCTAATTTGTCAAAGACTCTGGGTAATAAATCAGCCAGGGGTTTCAATTTTTTAGGTTTTATTTGCTTTGACATACGGTAAATTGCCTAATAGTTCATTCTTTTGATTTTATTGGTTTCGACATAAAATAAATTTCTAAAGGGTTCATTTTGTTGCTTTTCTCTTTACATAAAATAAATCACCTAATTGTTTTAAGTTTCTTGATTTTGTTGGTTAGCCAAAGAATAAATCACGCAAGGTCTTCAACTTTTTTGATTTCGCCATTGTCGATATAAAATATTTTTCCTGGTTTACTATGGTCAGTTTTGTCTTTGAGTTCTTTAGCCGAGGCATAAAAAAATTGACCTTGCTCGGCAATTAAGGCTAAAAGTTTTTTAGTGTTATTATAATCAAGTTCAGCTGCGACTTCATCTAACAGAAAGAGCGGTGTGCAATAATTGGTCTTTAAGAATTCGGCTTCAGCCATTTTTAAGGAAAGTGCGGTAAGTCGCATTTCGCCCTCAGAGGCGAATTTTTTTATCGGTAAGTTGGATTCTTTTATGACAATATCATCGCGATGCGGACCAATCGTGGTATATCCTAATTCCTGTTCTTTTACTCGATTTGCGGCAAGCATCTTTTGGATTTCTTTTTGACGATGCATTTGCTCAAGAATTGTTGTTTGATACTCAAAATTAATATTGCGGTTAGGTAAAAATGTTCTTAAAAATTTTTGTGCCGAATTGAGTAGTTGAGGCAAAACTTGCTCTCGCACTTTGAGAATCAAATCGGCATATTTAGCCAAAGCCGATTCCCAAACTTCATAATGCAGAGAGTTTGCTTGCTCTTGTAATAATTTATTGCGTTGGGCTAAAACTCGACGATATTCAATTAAATGCTGTAAATAAGATTTATTCACTTTAGATATGGCCAAATCTAAAAAATTTCGTCTGAGATGAGGTGAACCAGCAACCAAATCAATATCCGATAAAAGGATTGTTACTACTGGTAGCCAACCTAAATAGGAAGAAAGTTTATCTTGTTTATGATTTTGACGATAAGCAACTTTTCCTTGAGGACTGAATCGGATTTCTGCGGAAAAAGTCGCAGAGGAGTCGAATTGTGGGTCTTCAGGGCTAAGTCGGGCTAATCCGAAAATCTTAAAATATTCGGCATTAAACTTTAATATTTCGCTATCCCGATAAGTGCGAAAAGACCTTCCGACTGCCAGATAATGGATTGATTCTAAAAGCGAAGTCTTACCTGCGCCATTAGCACCAAAAAGATAATTTGCATAAGGGCTGAAAACAAGTTCAGCATCCTTGAGATTTCTTATACCTTCGAAGCGAATCTGTTCCAGATACATTAATATATTAAAGATTAAATATCAAAAAAATAAAAATATAAAAGAGTGGGCTACTATTTTCACAAGGTTTTGTGTCTTCATAAAATTTGTTATATAATAATTCTTCTTATAGTATATTTCAGTTTATTACTTCAGGGCTGATTTTAATATTTCTAATACTAACTCATCATAACTAATTCCAATATGTTTTGCTTGGGCTGGCAAATCCGAAAGTTCGGTCATTCCTGGTAGGGTATTGATTTCTAAAAAATAAGGTTTCCCTTTTGATACAATTAAATCGATGCGCGAATAACCTTTTGCGCCAATAACTTTGTGACCCAACAAGGCTAAATTTTGAATTTTTCTGTAGAGTGGTTTGGGAATACGAGCAGGAATAATGAATTCTGTTTCACCTTTAGTATATTTTGCTTTATAATCATAGAATCGCTGATACTTAGGCACAAGTTCTAATATCGGTAATGCCCTATCTCCTAAAATGCCAACTGTGGCAATCATTCCGGAAATAAACTTTTCTAAGAATATATCGCCAAATTTTTTTACACCTTCAATGCATTCATTTAGTAGCATTTTGGGGTTATCGATTATTACACAGCCAACACTTGAGCCTTCGGCTCGTGGTTTTAATATCATTGGAAAACCTAATTTTTTCTGAGCAGTTCTAATCGCCTCTTTTATTGTTGTTTGATGCGAAGAAATTAGCCAATAAGGTGGTGTCGGAATGCCGGCATATTCCCAAAGTCTTTTGGTGGTTATCTTATCCATACCAATGGCTGATGCCAAAACTCCAGAACCAGTATAAGGAATTCCGGATAATTCTAAAAAGCCTTGAATTGTGCCGTCTTCACCCGGCTTGCCATGCAAAGCAATAAAAGCAAGGTCAATTTTTGCATCTGTAATCTGTTGGGCAAAATTATAGTTAATATCAATTTTAACCGCATTAAATCCTTGTCGTTTTAATGATTGGTAGATATTTTCTCCAGAACGCAAAGAGATTTCCCGCTCACTTGACCAACCACCCATAATGACACCAATCCGCATCTTTTTCAATTTTCTTAAATCGTTTGCAGAAACCATATTGTTCTTTTTAGATTTTATTTAAGTGCGAATTAGACCTAAATCGACTTGGGGAAATTAGTTTTAACATATTCAAGTCCTTCTGCTTTAGTCGTAATTTTACCTTCTAATTGTAAATCCTCCAATTCTTGAAGAATTGTCTTAAATATTGGACCGGGCTTATAACCTAAGGCAATTAAATCGTCACCATTGACCAATCGTTTTATCTTAGGCTTCGACTCGTCGGTATGTTTCAATTGCATCATTCGAGTAATGGTTAGTTCTAAGTGTTGGGTCTTACGAGCAGTGGCATAACCATCAGCATATGTAAGCATCATTAAGCCTAAATACTCGTCACCTAAATCTCGAAAGAATCGTCGGATTGCCCGGTCACTTATAGTTGGTGCAGTTGCCAAAAGATGCAGACGCATATGATATGCAATTAAAGTCTTCAACATTATGGTTTGTTTTCGCGAAAGCCGGAGATTTTCTGAAGCAATTCTTTGGACAATTTTCGCGCCCAGATTATCGTGACCATAAAAATGGATATCGCCTTCTTCGGTCTCAAATTGAGTATGAGGTTTCGCCACATCATGAAAAAGTCCTGCCAGTTTCAGTAAAGCCCGACGAAAAGGCATTGCGGAAAAATAGGCGTTAAACTCTTTGCGATACTGAGAGAAGAAAGATGGTTTATGTAGAATCATCTCTAATTTCTGATAAGTCCGTAAGGAGTGTTGCATTACAGCCACATCAGCAAAAAGTTTACTGGCTAAAGGAAAAAGTTGATTCATTAAACCTGTTTGATATAAAATTTTTATGTAAGGAAAAGATTTGGGTTGTTCGCAGATCCGTAATAGTTCGTAAGAGATGCGTTCGGGCGCAATTGCTGTTAGATTTAATTTTTTGGCGCCAGTTAAGATTTTCTTATTAACGGAAAAATTTAGTTCTAAGGCTAAGCGGAATGCCCGTAAGATACGTAAAGGGTCATCGGCTAATGAAGTATTTGACACAGATACAATCTTTCTTTGCTTAAGATGTCGCAAGCCAGAAAACTTATCAATTATTCGTGTTGGTTGTCTTAAGTTTATTGCCAAGGCGTTAATTGTAAAATCCCGACGCCGTAGGTCATGGTCAATCGTGCTATTGCCAAAGCCATTAAAATCAAAAATAATCTGTGCTTCATCAGTTTGTTTGTGTCCTATCACTACTCGGGCTGAATCATCTTCATGAGAAAGTAATACAAAACTACCTTTAATCTTTTTAGAAAACTTTCGGGCAAATTCAATACCAGACCCAGAAACCGCAAAATCAAAATCGACCGGGGTGTGGTTTAAGAGCACATCCCGAATTGCACCGCCAACTAAATAAATCTTTCGTGAATTGATAATATGAATAAGTTCTTTAAAAACCGAGCGTAATTTCTCATCGGCTAATAATTTTGCTAATACCAAATTTTTTTGCATAAATACCACATTTATTTATAAGCCACTGAATACAAAGAAAAATAAAATTTATTAGTCTCAGCGGCAATATCTAATCATAATAAAATGCTTTGGAAAAGTCAAACTTTCTTTTAGCGAAGAGTTCAGCAAAAATTCTTTATGCTCCTAAAAGAGTCAACGCAGGACAAATATATCAAGTAGTTTTATTGAGGGTAGTAAAAATCCCTATCCGATAAAAGCGAAAGGCTAACTTGTTAATTATTGATTACAGACGCAAAAATCTTGAGGCTAACTTATCCAGCAGATATATTTATGTCAGTATTTCTCTGACTAAAAACGCGTGTCTCCTATCAAAATAATAAAAAATAACAACGCTTTTCAGAACAATATTTTTCTCTTATTACCTTTTGCACTTAAACCATACTCTCAGAACACAACCGCTTATAAGCATTTAGGCTTTCTTTATCAAAAATTCCTATATTCTATTCACAGGCAAGCAATTTGACGCAAACGACAATACTATTTCTCTTTTTAATAATATGCCGACTAAACATAAAAAGATTATGTTTTATAGGCAAAATCCAAATTAAGTCAAATTTTATTTAACCTTCTAAAAATCAATAACTAATCTTTAACAACTACTTGCAAGGGGTATAGTGGGGTAGGCTGGATTGCGAATTCGGAACCAATAAAAAAAGAACTTTCAAATTCACTCCTATTACAACACGCAAAATCGCAGATAAGATGGTTCATAAAAGAGCGGTTAAATAAATCCTTAAAAGATTACTTAATAATGAGTTTAAGATGTCGTTTATTAGGGATCAAAAGAGAAAGTCTTTCGGGTTATAGAAAACTGCGCTCATTATGTCATAAACTATCGCCTAAACTGGTTCACTCGGAAAAGACAAAATAAAGTTTCAACCATTGATTTCACAAGATTTATTTTAAAAACTGGGTATATCTGTTTTCATCCGTGGCTGTAGAATAATGGGCGGCGATTCCTCGGCGCCTGATTTGTCATTCTACTCCAAACTCGTTTCAACAAAAGAATCTACTAATTGGTTATCAATAAATTTCTATCGAATTTCTATCAGTTTCTCTTTAGTTTTAATAAGTTTCTATCGTATTTCTATAAATTTTTACTAATTTCGTTCTGTTCTCGCTATTCACTCCTATCTGACAATTACCATCTTCTTCGTCGCCGAATACGCACCTGCTTCAAGACAATAAAAATAAATTCCGTTTAGAAGTTGAATTTCTTTTTTTCTGAAGTATTTTGTATTGTGTAATCGCCTGTTCTATTTACCATATTCCCCTCTTGATTATTTCTGATTTTTTTCTATTATTGGTTGTGATTTATTTTGTCCAACAAATTATTAATGGGTTGCAATTAGGTTCAGTCTACGCACTCATCGCTTTGGGTTATACTATGGTCTATGGCATTATCCGTTTAATCAATTTTGCTCATGGCGATGTCTTTATGGTTGGTGCTTATTTGGGTTTTTATGCGATATTAAGATTCAACTTGCCATTTCCTCTTGCCTTGTTATGCGCCATGCTCGGTTGCGCAGTTTTAGGAATGGTAATTGAACGATTAGTCTATAAGCCATTGCGCCATGCGCCAAGAATTGCTTGTCTCATCACCGCACTGGGTGTTTCGCTGTTTTTAGAAAACTTCTGTAGTCTGAAATTTGTCTTTGGTCCAAACTATTTAGCCTATCCCAGACCATTTCCGATTGTCAATTTTAATCTTGGGCAGTTAACAATTTCTAATATCCAAATCATTGTCTTTGTTGTTGCAATCTGTCTAATGGTATTACTGGAACTTTTTGTTTCTAAAACTAAAACCGGTATGGCAATGCGGGCCGTAGCGTTTGACAAAAATACTGCTCAGTTAATGGGAATTAATATTGATTTGATTATTTCCATAACATTCGGTATTGGCTCAGCATTAGCCGGCGCCGGTGGTGTGCTTTATGGTATTGCTTATCCCCAAATCAATCCGTTTATGGGTATTATGCCGGGACTGAAAGCATTTGTTGCCGCGGTGCTCGGTGGAATTGGCATTATTCCTGGTGCAATGCTCGGTGCCGGAATTATGGGAATGGTTGAAGTGTTAAGTTCGGCTTATATCTCATCAACAATGCGCGATGCAATTGCATTTTTAGTATTATTAATTGTGCTTTTAGTAAAACCTGCCGGACTATTAGGTAAAAGTGCTATTGAAAAAGTATGAAAGCAAAATCAAAAATCAAAAATCAAATATCAAAACTTCAAATCATCGCAATTGTTGTTATAATTTATGTTACAATCCAAGTCTTAATGTCGAGACAAATAATTAATCCTTATTGGCAACAGATTATTTGTTATGCGGGCGTGATGACGATTTCGGCATTAGGGTTAAATTTAATCTATGGTTTTACGGGACAATTTTCATTAGGTCACGCGGCATTTTTTGGTATCGGCGCTTATACTTCGGCGTTTGTTATCCGTATGGCAAATTTTAATAATAGTTTTCTCTTAATCGTCGGACTTGTGGCTGGCGCATTATTAGCAGGAATTATTGCTTTTATCATCGGATTACCGATTCTTCGTCTACGCAGTGATTATTTAGGGATTGCAACACTCGGTTTTGGAATTATTGTGAAAGTTTTATTTGATAATGCAGATGCGGTTTTCCCGGTGCTTGGTGGCTCCAGAGGTATGGTCGGCATTACCAAATTAACTAATTTTACTTGGGTCTTTTTACTTGTTATTTTTGCCGTGATAATTCTGCGGAATCTTATCAACTCGGCACCCGGACGGGCTTTAATTTCAGTGCGCGAAGATGAGATTGCTGCAGAAGCAGTTGGTATCAATACGACCAAATATAAGACACTAGGCTTTGTAATTGGTTCAATCTATGCGGGTATTGCCGGTGGACTTTATGCTCATCTTTATTCATTTCTTCATCCGCAAAACTTTGATTTCTTAAAATCAATTGATGTTTTGCTCATTGTCGTCTTAGGTGGAATGGCGAGTATTTCCGGTACGATTATGGCTGCAGTGCTTTGGGTATTGATTTTAGAAGGATTAAGAGTTGTTTTACCTGAAGCAATTTTAGATTGGCGCTTGGTAATCTATCCGATTCTTTTAATTCTAATTATGATATTCCGACCGAGTGGAATTTTTGGCGGTAAAGAGTTTAAGTTTTTACAATATCAAGAAAAGCGATGAACCATGTCAATTAATCCTAATTATGAGATTTAAGACGAGCGAAATTTCGGACAATAAAGAATTTAAATTTTTATGATACTAAAAAAACGATGAATCGAGCGTCTGTTTTAGAAATAACAAATCTTAGTCGCTATTTTGGCGGATTGAAAGCAGTGTCAAACTTTAATCTGACCATTGCTGAAAACGAATTGGTTGGATTAATTGGACCTAATGGTGCTGGTAAGACCACGGTTTTTAATCTTATTACTGGGATGTATGTGCCAAGTAGTGGCTCAATTAAATTTTTCGGTGAAGATATTACTCAATTAAAACCGCATCAAATCGCGCAAAGAGGTATAACCCGAACTTTTCAAAACATCCGACTTTTCTCATCACTTTCCGTTTTAGATAATGTCCGTATTGCCTATAATCATAAAGTTGATTATGGACTTGGTCATAGCATTTTCCGTAGCCGAAAGTTTCTTAAAACAGAAAAGGAAATTTACGAGAAGGCATTAAGTGTCTTAGAAACTTTTGGATTAGCAGATAGGGCGTATGAGGTTGCAAAAAATCTGCCGTACGGCGAACAACGAAAATTAGAAATTGCCCGCGCTTTAGTCTCAGAACCAAAACTTTTGCTTTTAGATGAGCCGGCCGCAGGAATGAATCCTGCCGAAATCAAAAATCTGATGGAACTTATCCATTTTATTAGAAATAAATTCAAATTAACGATATTATTAATCGAACACCAGATGCGAGTCGTAATGGGAATTTGTGAACGCGTGGTCGTTATGGATTTTGGCGAAATTATTAGCCAAGGTAAACCCGAAGAAATTCAAAATGACCCGAAAGTAATTGAAGCCTATTTAGGTAAATCCGTAGAATGTATTAATAGATAAGATGTGGTTACGCATTGAAAACTTGTCAGTTACTTATGGAATGATAAAGGCAATTAATAATATCTCGTTCGAACTAACTAAAGGTGAGATTGTAACTCTGATTGGTGCTAATGGCGCAGGTAAGACAACAATTCTCAACACGATTTCAGGAATAGTTAAATCTGCCAACGGTAAAATTGTCTTTAACGGACAAGAGATCACTAATTTCCCGGCCTATAAAATTGCGCGGTTAGGCATTGCCCATGTGCCTGAAGGACGAAAACCATTTCCCAATTTGACTGTGTATGAGAATTTACGATTAGGTGCTTATAATACTAATGATAAAAATAAAATTGAGCAAGGACTAAACCGGGTCTTTAAGTCTTTTCCGCGCTTAAAGGAGCGGTTAAAACAACCAGCCGGAACTTTATCCGGCGGCGAATTACAAATGCTGGCAATGGCACGTGGTCTTATGTCCCAACCAGAACTTTTAATGCTCGACGAACCATCAATGGGATTATCTCCCATTTTAGTTTCCGAAATTTTTTCCATCATTCAAGAAATTAATCAACAAGGAACAACAATTCTTTTAGTAGAACAGAATGCCAATATGGCATTAAATACTGCGCATCGGGCATATGTTTTAGAAACTGGTAAAATAGTTTTGTCCGGCAAAGCCTGTGAATTAAGAGAAGACCCACGAGTTAAATCCGCTTACTTAGGCGAATAGATAACACTGCATCACAAATCTCGGATAAAAAAAATGATAAATGAATTATCTGAAGCAAATTGTCACTGCAATTTCATAATTAACAATCTAAAAACAAATTGGGCAATTTGACTTATTTAAGTTCAACTATGAAAATACTTTTTCCCAGATTTCTTATTAGAGATTACCACACATAACTTATTGATTTACATTATCGGAAATACCCTAAACAAAAAATTCAAAAAATTCTCAAAAGAAAAATTTTGATAAGGCTAAAAATGTATATTTTTCAAGCATCCGATGGAATATTAACTTCTTAAAAATTTTTCTTGACAATACAATATATTGATTCTATGATGCTATTCATACAATATGAAGTGTCCTTTTTGTGAGAAAGATAATGACCGAGTAATTGATTCGCGGATTGTGCGAGAAGGGATTGCAGTGCGTCGCCGGCGCGAATGCCGGTCCTGCCATCGCCGATTTACAACTTATGAATATGTGGAACGGACACCGCTAATGATTATCAAAAGTGATGGCAGACGCGAACCTTACGACCGGGATAAACTTATTTCAGGTATTGCCCTGGCTTGTACTAAACGGCCAGTTAGTCGGGCAACAATTGAAAAGATTGTTTCAGAAATTGAAAACGAACTGGCGGATGAATATAAATTAGAAGTCGAATCTAAAGAATTAGGTGAAATGGTTTTAGCAAAATTAATTCATTTAGACCAAGTTGCCTATGTGCGATTTGCTTCAGTTTATCGCCGATTTCAAAACATCAATGAGTTCGCTCAAATTATGCAAAAAATGAATTTGGCCAAAAGACCATCAAACTATAGGTAAGATGCATATCTCAATAATATTAAAGGATTAATTAGTTAGGGAAAGGAGACACTAATGACTGATAGTTTTAATAATGATTTACCGCTTGACAAAGAGGTATCACAGTCTAATGTCAAATCCGAAATGCGAGCGGTAAGTAAGGACAAAGAAGAAAATTATATTTTTCGTTATGTTGCGAAACGTGACGGGAAAATACACGAATTTGATAAAGAGAAAATTACTAATGCCATTTTTAAGGCGGCACGGTCAGTTGGAGGTGAAGACCGTAAATTAGCCTCAGAACTTGCAGATAAAGTAGTTTTGTATTTATATAATAAATATAAGAATGTCAAAAAAATTCCAGCAGTAGAAGAAATTCAAGATGCCATAGAAAAAGTCTTAATTGAAGAGGGACATGCCCAAACTGCCAAAGCATTTATCCTATATCGAGAAAAGAGGAGCCAATTAAGAAAAAAACGCGCCTTAGAAAAAGCCGTAAAACAACAGCCTTTAGAAGCCACTGATTATGCTTTATTTGTTAGAACTACGGATGATAGAATTTTACATTGGGACCGCTCGAGAATTGTTTCTGCATTAGTTCGAGAAGCCAATCTGGCAACCAGTTTAGCCGAAAAGATTGCGGAAGAAGTAGAAGATGTAATTTTAACTTCGGATGTTAATTTTATTACCTCAAGTTTAATTCGTGAAGTTGTAAATGCTAAGTTAATTGAACATGGTCTGGGTGAAACCAGAAAATGGCATGCTCGATTGGGCGTTCCCTTGTATGATGTGGAAAAAATTCTTCTCTATCGTAACAAAGAGAATGCCAATACGCCGCATAATCCTGAAGCCACGAATATGACTTTAGCCGAATCGATTAAGAAACAATACGCGTTATCGGCAGTTTTTTCGGAAGATATTGCTGAAGCCCATCGAAAAGGCGATATCCATCTTCACGACTTAGGTTTTATTGACCGACCATATTGTTCTGGACAATCATTGGAATATGTCAAAAAGTTTGGGTTGAGTCTACCCAGTGCATTATCTATTGCTAAGCCGGCAAAACACCCGGAAACACTTTTGGCTCATATGGTAAAATTTTCCGCTGCCTTGCAAGGACATTTTGCCGGCGCAATTGGCTGGGATGCGGTTAACCTTTATTTTGCACCATTTCTGGTGGGAATGAGTGATAGAGAGATTCATCAATTAGCCCAAATGTTAATCTTTGAATACTCGCAACAAAATGTTGCTCGGGGTGGTCAAGCAATCTTTTCCGATTTAAATCTCTATTGGGAAATTCCGAAACATTTTGAAAATACTCCAGCAATTGGTCCTGGTGGCGAATATACGGGCAAGAAGTATGCTGACTATTTACCTGAAGCCCAAAGATTTGTCTGGGCAATCTTTGATGTCTATAAAGAGGGAGATGCCTCAGGAAGACCCTTCTTCTTTCCTAAACCCTTAGTCCATATTACGGAACGATTCTTCCAAACACCCGGCTGGCAGGATTTCTTATATCATATCTCTGAGGTTGCCAGTGAAAAAGGCAATACCTATTTTGTTTTAGACCGGGGCGAGACCGCAAAAGTATCAGAATGCTGTCGGCTCTCATTTAAGTTAGAAAAATCCGATTTAGAAGATGCGGACCGGCCTTGGAAAATGAGATATTCTGCAATTCAGAATGTAACTCTTAATTTGCCTCGTGCCGCATATCAGGCAAATCATCAAGATGAAATGTTATGGGCAAATATTAAAAGACAACTGAACTTAGCGGCTGAAGGTCATTTACAGAAAAAAGCATTCTTGGAAAGACTTCTGTCATTAAAAAATGACGGCCCATTAGCATTATTAACAATGGACCGAGATGGTGAAAGTTATTTAAGAATGCATCGCGCAACCTATCTTATTGGCATTTTGGGATTAAATGAAATGGTGCAGTATCATTTGGGCAAAGAATTACACGAGGATGACGATGTCTTCTTGTTTGGATTAAGAACCATTGCCTTTATTCGCGACGAGACCAGAAAACTTTCAGAAAAATATGGTCTGCGATTTGTTTTAGAACAAACTCCGGCCGAGTCTACGGCTTATCGATTTGCCAAACTGGATTTACAATATTATCCTGACTGCGCTAACAAAGTAGTAAAAGGTAGTATTCGCGATGGTGCGGTCTATTATACCAATTCTACATATCTTAATGTTGGCCTACCCATTGACCCAATTGAACGAGTGATAAAAGAAGGAAAATTTCACGATATGATTGAAGCCGGAGCATTGACTCATATTTGGCTGGCAGATGCTAAACCACCTAAAGAAGCAATTGCTAATTTTGTGGAAAAGACCTTTAGAAACTCGCATAATGCCCAAATCGCCTTCTCACCAGAGTTTACTACATGTAATAACTGCTTTAAGACCGCTCGTGGATTACGAGATACTTGTCCTTATTGTGAATCTTTGGATGTTGACCATATTACCAGAGTAACCGGTTATTTTTCCCGAGTTTCTGGTTGGAATTTAGGCAAAAAAGCAGAACTAAGAGATAGATATAAGGGTGGTATTAGATAATACTTTAATATTAGATAATACTTTAAGACTGCACGTGGATTACGAGATACTTGTCCTTATTGTGAATCTTTAGATGTTGACCATATTACCAGAGTAACCGGTTATTTTCGCAAGTTTCTGGTTAGAATTTAGGCAAAAAAGCAGAACTAAGAGATAGATATAAGGGTGGATTTACTAAAGAATAATATTTTCCCCACCTTAAAAAGATAGAAAAAGTTAAGAGTTGGACATAACTGGAACTTAAACTTACCAGCCTGATCGGCATTATCGGTTGTCGTCTCGGTGAGCCGGTCGGCAAGCCAGGGGGCAGGCCGGGGGGCATACCCCTCGGCAACCCGCCTGCATACCCTTCTACCCGCCCAATCTACTGATATTTAGATTGTCCTTTAAGTGACCGAATGATTTAACCTCTAAATTATCAATGGGATAACACAGCAAGTTGTCTAATCTTCTGTCTATTAAGCCAAGCAGGCCTCTTAATAAAACATTTAGCAGGTCGGACCTGCTTTTTACTCATATATATATTAATTTTTTATCTTTATTTATCTTTTCTTTTTCCCGTAAGGGGCGCTCATTTTTAGATTAAATATATCTTCTGGTATTGTGCTTTGATCGGAAAGACAATAAGTTAAATTAGTTCTCTAACACGGGCTGTGGCTACGACCAGCCCATAAACTTCTTTTGCTCCATTTTGAAGTAGAATCCTGCTTGCTTCTGATAATGTTGCGCCTGTGGTAATTACATCGTCAATTAGAATCACTCTTTTATTTTCTAAAGAAACATTTAGGTCTTGTTTAAGACGATATGCCTCTCTGATATTTTCCGTTCTTGCCGTATAGTCAAGTTGAGTTTGGGATTTGGTATTTTTCTTGCGTTGCAAACAATCCAGTAAGGTTAACCCGGAATTAAAGGCGGTTTCTTGCGCAAGGAGTAGTGACTGATTATATCCGCGTTCTCTTAATCGAGCAGGATGTAATGGAATCGGCACAATAAAATCTGCCCGACTCAAAATCGGGTCTGAATTGATAACATTACCTAATCCCAAACCTAAAACTTGAGCAATTTTTCTTTTGTTGTGATATTTGAAATTATGAACCAGTCCTTTATAAGGCATCTGATATTTACCTAATGCTCGGATTCGGCTAAGGAATTGAGTTCTTACCCCGGACTTGAAATTGGGATGTTCACATTGCTCATCCCAATCTTTGGGCATTCCACAAACCGAACAAATGCCCAAGACATTAGTCGTAACTTGAATAAAACATTTATCACAGATAAATCCTTGCTCAATATCTTTGTCACACCCATAACAGCGTGGTGGAAATATAAAATCTAACAAAGCACCTGAGAGATGTTTTAATATCTTTAGAATCATATTTGAATCTCTGCCAAATTATTTCTGCTGGAATTTAATACAATAATAACTATTACTTACTTCTTGTCCTAATAATTATAAAGATGATTGCAAATATCGCTAAACTTAACGCAACGATTTGATTAACCCAAAAATTGGTTGAGTTTTCATAATATCTAACAAAATCTATCCCGAATCTAAATAATGAATAAAGTAAAAGGATAATGCCAAATAATATTCCTGGCTTAAGATGTTTCTTTTCTAATATTAATGCTAAAATGAAAAGTAGCAGTCCGGCCAAGGATGAATAAAGTTGGGTCGGATGAACTGGACAATCAAAAGTATATCCTGCAGCCGAATGTTTAGGAAATACAACTCCTAATAACGAATTAGTCGGTTTGCCAAAACAACAGCCATTAAGAAAACAACCGATGCGGGTAAAGAATTCGCCGAGGACAACTGCTGGAGCAATCGCATCAAGCATTTTTAATAAGGGCATCTTTTCTTTTTTAGCATAAAGGATACCAAACAACAAGCCAAAAAGAAATCCACCATAAAACATCAACCCACCTAATCCACCACGCCAAAATGCAATGATACCAATTAAATCATCAGCAAATTCTGACCAATGAAAAATGACATAAAACAATCTTGCTCCTACTATAACTGCTACTAAAACGATTAGTGCCAAATTAGTAATTTTATCCGGATGGACACCAAATTTTTTTGCCCGAGATTCAACTATCTTGGTTCCAATCAGAAACGAGATAAACAGAAACAAGCCATAAGAATAGATATTAAGATTACCAATTCTTAAGATTATAGGATGCATAGTTTTATATTCTCCTTATTTATGTCATTGAAAAAGAATTTAGAGTAAATTAACAGGTTTCTTATCATAAGTGTAATAGGAATAAATATATAGTGAGTGTAATAGGAATAAATATATAGTGTAATAGGAATAAATATATTATACTCATTTTGGCTATCTTATTGGAAACGGATTTGGTGTAAAAGAACAGAGCATAATAATAAGAGCAACAACCGCCAAAATTTTATCACTGGTTTTTAAGGGAGTAATTTCGTCTTGAGTTTGAGGATGTCTTAATCCTGTGATTAAAATTAACAAAATCCAAAAGAACCAACCTGGCCAAAGTATTCCTAATCCGGCCATTGTCGGAATGAGGAAAAATGTGAAAATTTTGCGGTATCTTCCCAATATCGCATACGCAATATGGCCACCGTCAAGTTGACCCGCAGGAATCAGATTTAATGCAGTAACAAATAATCCTAACCAACCCGCAAATGCCATTGGACTTAATACTAAATCATAGCCTTGAGGAATATTGCGATGGAAAAGAAAAGTAAAAATGTTAAATAAAAGCGGAGCACCGAGTCGAATTTGATATTCGGCTTTAGTAATTTGAATAACTTGGGAATGGGCAATGCCAATAAGCGTTATGGGCAGGGCAATTAAAAATCCGATGATTGGACCGGCAACGCCAATTCTTAATAAAGCCCGTCGATTAGGAAGCATGGATTTAATTCTAATAAAAGCGCCCATTGTGCCAACTAAAGGATGGGGAATTGGTAAAAAATAAGGTAGCGTCACGGAAACACCATAATGCCGAGAAGTGAAATAATGTCCAAGTTCATGACCGCCTAAGATTAGCAACAATGAGAACGAGAAAGGTATACCAAGCGCAAAATCCTTAATTTGAGAAAAAGGGTTACCTCCGCGATTAATCGCACCAATCAATAAAGTAGTGAAAACCGTAGCAACAAATAGTATTAGATTGACATAATTGGAACTTATCCAATTTTTCTGGATTGTCGATTTAGTTTCAGGTAATGTAATTAGATGAATCCGATGAGGATACATTTTATTAGCAGACTTTTCGAATAACGGTTGATAACCCCGTTGAAGAAAGTACTCTTTTAGTTTTTTAATATTTCCTTCTAACGGCGGAAGAATCTTTCCTGAGATACCAGTTGCTTGGATTTCAGCAAGTTCAATGTATTGGGACAACTCTTTCTCGTCAATTAAATAGTCATTCATGGTTTAGGCGCATGTTCGTCGCTTAAGAATCATATTTTTTTATTGGTTAGATTTCGAGGTTCCCATTCTTCTAATTCTTTGAATATACCGGCGTAAGATATCAAGACTTTCTAAAAGTGCAGTTGGTTGGATTATAATACGGTTTGCAACCGGCAAAACCTTTAGTCCGTAGGTGGTGCGTCCGGCTTCGCCAATTCGAAATCCGCCACTATAAGCAATTGGATACTTTGAATACATTTTGCCAGTTGCCTGATTTAAGAATTTAATTAAATCAGAGACTACTAAGAGAATAACTTCATCAATATTAGCATCTGATTTTAAGGGCAAAATCACTATTTCGCCACCAAAACTGCGGTCATCTTTTATGGTAACACCTTCGGTATTTATAAATTTAATTAACTCAGACATATTCTTTTACTATCGTTAAAGATAGATAAGTTGCACCATTTTTCTTTTATCACATTTTATCTAATTAGAAAACTACGCTTCCATTCCAAATAGATAAGCATAGACTTTAGCATCGCCAATCATATTTTCAATTATACAGTATTCGTTGGGTTGATGAGCAGTATTAGCAAATTTTCCCCAGACGACCGCAGGAAAACCTTGCTTTCGTAAAATTGCAGCCACAGTTCCACCGCCAATACCTCGCGGTTTAGCATTGACATTGTAGACTTTTTTTATTGCTTGTTTGAGTAATTTGACCACATCAGAATTAGATGGAGTCATTGGTGCGGACTGATTGCTTTGGAATGGTTCGACGACAATTTTTGCTGAAAACTTATTTTCAATCTTATTTAGTTCCTCACGAATATCGGTCAAAATATTTTGGAGGTCATATTCTGGCAGAATCCGACAATCAAAATAAAACACATCTTCACCGGGAATCGTATTAATGTTAGGTACATTGCTCTCTTTTTTTGTCGGTTCAAAGGTTGAGGTCGGTGGCGAAAACAATCGGTTTTTAACTTTATATTTTTTCTTAAAATATTTATCTAAGTGACAAATTAAATTAGCACCAATCCGATGGGCATTTATTCCGTGATGAGGTGCAGATGCATGACATTGTTTCCCATAAACAATAAATTTTAACCAGAGCATCGATTTTTCTGCAATCTCAAGTAAAGTGCCATCTTCATTACCAGCATCGGCGACAATGAATAAATCGTCTTTTTTGAATAGTTCGGGATGATTGTTAACTAAATATTGTGCGCCAAATTTACTGCCAGTCTCTTCATCAGCCACTAATAAGAGGGCTACATCATAATTTGGAGCTAAGCCTAACGATTTTAAGACCTTTACTGCGATAATTGAAGCCACCATTTCTTGTTGATTGTCTTCTGTGCCTCGGCCAAAAATTTTACCATCTTTTACTACGGCTTGGAATGGGTCGGTCTGCCATAAATCTTTAGGTCCAGGCGGCACAATATCAAGATGGGTCATAATCCAAATCGTTCGGTTACGATTAATTCCTTCTAAGCGTACAACAAGATTAGGTCGGTAACCTGAAGGCACTGAATCATCTGGGGCATTATATTCTTTAACATTAAGGGATAAATCGTTTAAGTATTTTAAGAGATAATTTGCCTTATCAACTTCGCCCTGACCACCATTTTGGGGTCCAATGGCTGGCAGGGCAACAAGTTCAGATTGTAATTTAATCATTTCTGAACTCGCTTCGTCAATGGTTTCTCTAATCTTTTGCCAAACTTTATCTTTCCACATTTTGTTGCTCCTAATTAAGATTAATTTCAATATAACACAATGTATAACACTATAAAATAATATATTACACTATACAAAAATAATTTTATGTTGGCAAGAGTAAAAACGATGTTATTGAGCAAATGTTCAATCAATGATAATCTTTAATTCTAAAACAGTACCCCCAATTGTCTCAAGCATCAATTATCTATTGAACCATACCCATAGGTTTCGACAAGATAGCAAAAACAGTATATCTGTTTTGGTAGAGTTTTCTCAAAGGAGACTTCTGAACAGATAAATTTTTGCTAAAAATATACTGAAATCATTGAATATTCTCAATCTTTTGGGTGTTCAAAACAATTTTCAGTGTTCTCTAAAATGATTTTCTACACATCGATACGATTTGATTTATTCCGAACTTTCTAAAAGGTAGTGGATAATATTTTGTATAAATTTAGAATTGATGTGTAAAAATAAATTAACACTTGACATTTTGGGTTTTTTTCGATATAAATTATCTTTATACTACACCATCAGTCGTATAGATGAAATTAAACAATCAGTGCTGGCTGATGGCTATATGAATATAATTTATTTTATGAAAACATATATTGCTAAAAACAGTGATGTAGAGCGAAAGTGGTATTTATTTAATGCCGAGAATAAAACTCTCGGTCGTTTTGCATCACAGGTTGCACGCGTCTTGATTGGTAAGGATAAACCGACTTGGACACCGCATATTGATGCTGGTGATTTTGCAATTATTGTCAATGCGAAAAAGATTCGCGTCACGGGTAAGAAAATGACAGATAAAATATATTATCATCATTCAGGTTATCCAGGCGGTCTTAAAAAAGTTACCTTAAAAGAGATGTTTGCGAAACATCCCGAGCGCATTCTCTATCTTGCCATAAAGCGGATGCTTCCCAAAAATCGGTTCCAAGCCAAAAGAATTAAGCGGCTTTTTATTTATTCCAATAGCAAACATCCCCATCAGGCGCAAAAACCAATTGCTGTTGAGTGAAATTATGAACTTAAAAAATGCTTTTTTCGCTGTCGGTTCAAGAAAAACCGCAACTGCCAAAGTCTGGGTGCTTCCAGGTAACGGAGATATAAAAATAAACAACAAAGATGCCCAGAACTATTTAGGTCGCGATGACTTATATGAGGTAGTTCTGGCACCACTTAAAACTACCGGCCTAACGGGACAATTCCAAATAATTTGTCAAGTTGACGGTGGAGGCATTTCGGCTCAGGCTGATGCGGTCGCTTTAGGAACTGCCCGTGCCTTATGTAAGTATAATCCTGAATTACGGAAGACCCTAAAAAACGCCGGTCTATTAAAACGAGACCCTCGAGAAAAAGAACGAATGAAATATGGCTTAGCCAAAAGGAGAAAACGATTCCAATGGACCAAACGTTAACAACACAACACACTTCTTATCCTTTAGGTATTACCATTAAAGAATTACTTGAAGCCGGTGTTCATTTTGGCCATCGTTCGCATCGCTGGAATCCAAAAATGAAACCGTTTATCTTCGGTAAAAAGAACGACATTTACATTATTGATTTGGAGAAAACCTTAGAACGAATAAAACTGGCTTATGAAGCAGTTCGAAGAGTAGCGGAAACTGGACAGGATGTCATCTTTATTGGAACTAAACCGCAAGCCAAATTGATTATTGAAGAAGAAGCCAAACGATGTAATGCTTACTACATCACCGAACGCTGGGTTGGTGGACTTATTACAAATTTTGATGTTGTATCAACCCGCATTGCTCGGATGGTCGAATTAGAAAGAATTCTTCAAGAATCTAAACCTACTAATATGACGAAAAAGGAAATGTTATCTTTAGAACGCGAATATAATAAACTTAAAAAAATCTTCAATGGCGTGAGAGATATGGACCGGCTACCTGGTATTGCATATGTGGTTGATGTGGCACGAGAAGCGACGCCTTTAGCAGAACTCAAGCGGGCAAAAATTCCAATTGTCGCAATGATCGATACTAATGGTGACCCAGAAGACATTGATTATCCGATTCCGAGTAATGATGATGCTTTAAGGTCAATAAAACTTGTAACCAGCACAATTGCTAATGCGGTATTAGAAGGACGAAAGGGGTTTGAAACCGAGGAGGCACAATGAACATTTCGATGGAACTTATTAAGGAATTAAGAGCACGAACCAACTCGGGTATTTTAGATTGTAAACAAGCCTTAGAAGAAACGCAGGGCGATATTAACAAAGCAATTGAACTGTTAAGACAAAAAGGAATTGCTTCGGCTGAGAAAAAACTGCAACGGGCAACGGTTGAAGGTGTCATTGATGCTTATATCCACCCAGGTGAACGTTTAGGTGTAATTGTTGAAGTAAATTGTGAAACTGATTTTGTTGCGCGCAATCAGGACTTTCGTCGTTTTGTCCACGAAATCGCAATGCAGATTGCCGCTACAGACCCAATGGCAATTTCTCGAGAAGACTTAAAACCAGAAATCGTTGAGCGCGAAAAAAAGATTTACGAGAGTCAATTAAAAGATTCTGGTAAACCACCACAAGTGATTGAAAAGATTATTCAAGGTAAACTGGAAAAATTTTATTCCGATGTTTGTCTTTTAGAGCAACCGTTTGTAAAAATACCCGAGAAAAAAGTTGGCGATTATCTTAAAGAACAAATTGCCAAATACGGTGAGAACATCAAGATTAAACGGTTCGTCCGATTTAAACTTGGTGAGGAATAGTCTTTGGTTGAAGACCCAGCACAAACCAAAGTAATTATAAAGTCTAACTTCGCTCCGATTTAAAAATTATTATAACAAGACAGCGCTCTTTTTATATTTAATTTATAATTGTTTCTTAAAAGAGAAGATAGTAAAACCAATCCCATCAGTGATACAAAAAATGGGAGGAACACATGCTTGAAGAAAAATACAAACAGATAAAAGAAAAGATGCAAAAGACCGTTGACCTTTTATCTTTAGAATTGTCCCGGATAAGAACCGCGCGGGCGAATCCCGCAATCTTAGATGATGTCAAAGTTGATTATTATGGAACTTTAACGCCCTTAAAACAACTATCTTCAATTTCTGTTCCGGAACCTCGACAATTATTAATTCAACCTTGGGACCGCTCAGCGATTCCTGAGATTGAGAAAGCAATTCTTAAATCGGAACTGGGATTAAATCCAATTGTCGAGGCTAATCTGATACGGATTCCGATTCCTCCACTAACTGAAGAGCGAAGAAAAGAGTTAGTGAAGTTATGTCACAAGTTGTCTGAAGATGCTAAAATTGCGATTCGGAATATTCGCCGAGACGGAAATGAAGATATTAAGAAATTAGAAAAAGATAAAAAAATATCTGAGGACGATGCCCGTATTGCCCAAAAGAAAATTCAAGAGTTTACCGATGAATTTATCAAGACCGTGGATAAACTATTTGCCCAAAAAGAAAAAGAGATAATGGAGCGATAGATTTTTACTAAATACCGTTAATGAAAGATTCTTCGATTAAGATTCCAAGCCATATTGCAATTATTATGGATGGTAATGGTCGCTGGGCAAAAAAACGGGGTTTGCCTAGGTATTTCGGACACCGTAAAGGAGTTGAAGCTGTTCGCACGACAGTTAAAGCCTGTGCGGAATTTGGTATTAAATACCTTACTTTATATGTCTTCTCTTCAGAAAATTGGGAACGTCCCGCATCAGAAGTAAATAAATTAATGCAATTACTCCAAGAGTTATTAGTTAAAGAAGAACCAGAACTGAATAAAAATAATGTTAAAGTAAAAGCGATTGGTCAATTGGACCGATTACCAACTGAAGTTAGAAAAAATCTTGATTATCTAATAAATAAAACTCAGAACAACACGGGTTTAGTTTTAGTATTAGCGTTAAGTTATGGTTCAAGAGCGGAGATTGCAGATGCGATAAGAAAAATACCGGCTAATGAAATAAAAAATCTAACCAGCGATAATTTTCGCCAATATCTCTACGATACAGAACTACCGGATCCGGATTTATTAATTCGCACCGGTGGCGAAAAACGGCTATCCAATTTCTTATTATGGCAAAGCGCTTATACAGAACTCTATTTTACTGATGTGCTCTGGCCAGACTTCAATAAAAAAGAACTTTGGAAAGCAATTGAAGATTTTAGTAAACGGAAACGACGGTTTGGTCGGATTTCAGAATATGAAACATCGGAAAAATGAGATTTACTTCTCAGTAGAATTATCTTTAGGAAACCTAATATCGGTCATAGGGACTTAATTGTCTAAATTAAATATATTATGAGCAATTTTATAAAACGCTGTATTGTGGGCAGTCTTCTTGGTATTATTGTTATTATTGCTATTTTCGTTAATAATCCATTACTAATTCTTTTGTTAACATTAATCTGGGTTGGATTTGCCACTAACGAATTTCTTCATATTCTTTCATTAAAAAATATCCAACTTAGCCGGTTCTTAATTATATTGCTAAATCTTACTTTTCCTGTGCTCTTTTATTTCACCAAATCTTTTATCTTGTTTTTACTTTTACCGGTAGTTGTTTTTATTTACGCTTTGCTCAAAAATGAGCAATATTATCTTGTTGTTCCTTTTAGTGTTTTTACATTATTCTATTTAGGGTTCTTGGCATCTCATCTTTTGTTTCTAAAAATTTGGGCAATAGAACAAAATCTATCTTTTTGGATTGTTTTTTTCCCGGTGCTTTTTACTTGGGTTAATGATACTTTTGCCTATGCTGTTGGAACATTGTTTGTAAAAGTTATTAGATGGTCCCATAAATTAGCCGCGCAGATTAGTCCCAATAAGACTATAGAAGGATTTTTAGGAGGGCTTATTGTGAGTGTTGTATTTTCAGTCTTTTTTCTCAAACACTTTTATCCCAACATCCATCTTCTGATAACCATTTTTTTGGGTTTGGTCCTTAGCGTTAGCGCTCAGGTAGCCGATTTAGTCGAATCGGGATTCAAACGAGCAGTAAACTTAAAAGACAGTTCTAATATCTTTCCAGGACACGGTGGCTTTTTAGACCGAATTGACAGTTTATTATTAACTGTTCCAGTGTTTTACTATTTTTTGAGATATATTATATCTATATTTTATTAGTTTTAGTCTTTTTTAAAAATCATTTTCTGATAGCAGGGAGTTTACTTTTAGGACGTTCTCGTTCTGCGAATTTTTGGCCTACAGTCGAGGTATTTAGTATTACTATTTTTTCAGATTATTGATAAATATATCAATGGGAATTGCGGCCAAGGTCATTACATGAATTGTTCCGCGGGAACCAAGTTCGATAGAGATTTTAGAAATTGTCTCGTTGTCTTTGGCTTCAACAATATTAACGAAGTCATAGGGACCAAGTACGCTATATTGAGCCACAATTTTAGCTCCCATTGCTTCAACTTCTTTGTTAACTTCTTTTAATCGGTCAGGATTGCTCTTTAAGGTTTTTCTACCCTCATCAGTAAGGGTTGTAAGTAAGATATAGGTTGCCATAAAGCCTCCTTGTTTAAGATTTATTGTGCATCACCACAACGAATCTTAATTTATAAATTTTACATAATCTTATACTATTAAAATTTTATGATGTCAAGCCATTATTTGAAAGGACCCTGAAAAAGTTAATGCTTATGAATAAATTGAACTGGCTGAATATTTTTCTTGTCTTTTTCTGTGGTTTTCCCAATACGAATGCGCACCGTAAGTGTTTTCGAAGTACTCATTTGATAAGTTTGTTCTGAATATTACTAATATCTTTATGTATTTTCTGACGATTGCGCATATCCCGATGCGGTTTTTAAAAATATTTTTTCAGAATGCTTATGTAGGATTGTTTGGTTAAAAGTCAATTTTTGCAATTATTCTAATTACAGCGATAAATTGGTTTGTTTCGGGGCGCAGGAATAGTCTTTCATCAAGACACTAAAGAAAACTTTTTAACGGCAGTGTATATTATGTAAATTTACACTTGATATGTTAAAAATAAAGGTATAACCGCCTATGATAGATAATGATAATTTTAATAACAAGAAGAAGAGAACATACCTATGAAACAATATAACTTACATCTCAGTAAGAAAGAGTATAATAACACAACTATTGACAAATCTTATCTGATTGCCTTATAATTAATTATGCCAATATATGAATATCAATGTGATAATTGCAAACATATTTTTGAAGAATTGATATTCAATTCTCAAGACCGGGCGAAACCCAATATTTGTTGTCCTAAATGTCATAAGAAAAAAGTTAATTTGCTATACTCAACTTTTGGTTTGAAAGGTGTGGACAAAAAAGTTGCGCAATCTAACTGTTCCAGTTGTTCGGCCAAAAGTTGCAGTGGTTGCAAATAGGAGGTTGTAATGACGCTTACTAAATATAAAATTGCTGATAAAATTGCCAAGAAGTTTCAACCACGGATTACTCGAAGTGATGTTTTAAGAATTACCCAGGAATTCTTAAATGAAATCGAAAATGCATTATTAGCCGGTCATCGCGTAGAATTTCGTGATTTTGGAGTTTTTAAGACCAAATTGCGTAAACCAAAACTTGCACGTAATCCCAAAACTAATGTTCCAGTGCCTTTACCCTCAAGGTTGGTTGTTGTTTTTAAGCCAGGGAAAAATTTGAAAATGAAAATTGCTAAAAAGGGTTAAAAAAATATCTTGTGCTTGACTTGGGTTTGTTTTTACATTACTTTTTCAATATTAATCTATAAAAATTGCTAAAAAGGAGTGAAGTAATTTATGCCATGCGGTCGCAAAAGAAAATTAAGAAAGATTAAACGACATAAGTTTAAGAAGCGTCGCAAAGCCAACCGCCATAAAAAGAAATTACGCTAAAAAGCATCGCTAATTAAGTGCTTTAGGTGGTGGCTGAGACAAGAAAAAGAATTGTAAAATATTATTCTAATTGCGCCCGTAGCTCAGTTGGATAGAGCGGCGGATTCCGGATCCGCAGGTCGAGTGTTCAAATCACTTCGGGCGCTTTATTTAAAAATATCAGGGGAATGATACTATGGATTTCTATGATGTCATTAAAAACCGAAAAAGTGTCCGGGCTTATAAACCTGACCCAATTCCAGATGAGGTCTTAAATAGAATTCTTGAAGCCGGGAGATTAGCGCCGTCAGCGAAAAATATTCAGCCCTGGAAATTTATTGTTGTCAAAGACCATAATATTAAACAAGCATTAGTCTCTGCTTGTCGCAATCAAGAATTTATTGGACAAGCACCAATTGTAATTTGCGCAGTAGCATTAGAAAAGATTGCTTGGGGTAGAATGGGTGGATATTGGAGTTCTTATCCCGTTGATATCGCTATTGCTTTAGAACATATAATCCTTGCAGCAACTAATGAGGGTTTAGGTACTTGTTGGATTGGCGCTTATGATGAAGCCGAAGTCAAAAAGATTTTACGAATACCTGATGATGTAAAAGTAATTGCTTTAACGCCACTCGGTTATCCGGCACAAGAGCCAGCACCAAAACCTCGCAAACCGCTTTCGGAAATCGTCTCATTCGATTCTTTTTAACAGGCCGGAAATTTCAGATAAAAGTCCACCCCAAATATGGAACTTTTTGGATGCTGATGATTATTTTAGAAAGAAAGAATTAGATTTAACTCTTATTGCCACTGGATTCGGGGAAAAGAAAGTCCTAAAAAGCCATCCAGTCCTAAAACAATGGTTAAACACTTGTTATCAACATTTACTGGATAAGATAATTCAACATATAAACCAGTGGGAAAACTGGTTAATAACTTCTGGTCCTTCCAACCTTCTTTTCTAAAGATATGCATGCCAATAAATAACACAGTTCCCAAAACATCTTTTTTATGTTGAGGTGATTCTTGGACTATCATATTGGACCAGTGAAATACTTTAATTCCACCATACATCGAAAAATTTCTGGTGATGTTTTGACCCGTCATTAGTGTGCCAAAAGGTGCGAGTAGCATCTCGTTCATAATATAATCAAACCCAACTAATGTTGCGACATATTCTATTGGTCGATATTTTAAGTTTATGCCAATTGAAGAATTAATAGAACTATTGCCGTGAAGGCCGACATCTAAATTATTTGTTACTCCATACTGGATATACCCGCCATAAGTCTGGAATTTAGTATGTGAATCGTAATAAAGTGCAGTATCGCGGGCTTGAGTTGTTAAATATATTGGCAAAGTTAAAAATCCAGTATAGCCGACATTACCAGTGCCACGAGTTGAAATATCTTGGCTAATACCCCAAATACCGTAAGAGAATTCAAAATGCAAAATGCAAAATGCAAAAATTAAGATAAACCGCAGTATGCGGTTAGCAAATCTCCGAGAGCGTATTCTCATAATTTTGTTCCAATGACAATAGGTTTCCGGACAAATTCTACTTTACCTTGAGGTGTAATACCTTTTAGATTTAGAATATAAATGCCGATAGGAACGGGTTCAAGATTTTGATTAGTGCCATCCCATCTTAATTCATAAAATCCGCCTGGTTGATTGGTCAGTAGTTTTTTAACTGACCGGCCTTCCATATCAAATATTTCCAAATATAATTTGTAATCCAAAGGTGAATTAATTCGAATGAGGCAGGATTGTAAAAGTGGGTCATCTGCGCGTCGAGAAAAGGGGTTAGGAGAGATTGTGTCAATGCGTAATACTTCTGAAGGCGGCATGGAATTAGTCAGGTCAACAATATCAGAATTAAATCGCGGCATAACTTGATAACCAGTATTAAATGGACTGGAGGTGGTATATTGTCCAACAATACCAACAATCTGAAAGTTTTTATTTTTCTGAAACTGATTAATCGGTATTCCGGTTGTATTTAGAACTCTTATCGTAATCCCTGGTGTTCCGTTCTTAATTGTAAAATTCTGACCAGCACCGGCCTGAGAAGGTTCTGTAATTATTGAACCTGAGACTTTGATTAATTTACTCTCCATTCCTTCGGTAATTGGTGTATTGAAAGGTAGTTCAATCGGTATTATAGGAATTTTAGTTTTATCTAACAACATAATTACACCATTGGCAATTTCAGTTAGACCATTATACTCGGTAACTTTTCCAATAACTTCCCATGCAGTGCCACAACTATCAAGCCAAGCAGTTGCGGTATCAGCATATAGCGGAGCATAGACATTAATGCCATTAGTAGAATCTTGTATATATAAACTTTTCGAACTACCGCTGGTAAAGATATAAGATGGTCCGGTAATTCGTCCGCGAACTTTAACATATTGTCCTTCATATGCAGAAGAATAACCGTCTGGACCTGGTTGTTGAACTTCGGCAATGGTCATTAGTGGCACAGCATCGTTTAGATTTCGAGAAAAATCAGTTCGATAGCGGGGCAAAATTTGGTAGCCAGTATTTACTGGTGGAATGGTTTCAAAAGTATACTGTGATTTGATACCAATTAAAGTAAATGTATCTTGAACGACAATCAAACCTGGGATTTCTCCATCTCGGTCGATTCTCATTACGCAACTTCCTGAGTTATCAATTAAATTATAATTTTGGTCTCCAGCTAAAAGAAATGCGGTTGTAAAAACTCCGCTCAATTTTACTAAACTACCTTCATAAGGTTCGCGATTTATCATTGCGCAGGTTAATGGTATTGGCTCTGGTAAAGGCCGATTATTGGCAACTACGGTGATACTGGCATTGTATATTTCGGTTTTGCCACGATAGAAGTAGACTCTGCCATAAACAATTACGGAATCACCTAATGCAACCGGGGTATAGGTGAAATTAAAAACATTTACACCTGCAGTATTATCTTGAACATAAATGTCTGTTTGAGTGCGGGAAAAAACTCCAGAAGGTGCAGTTACAATGCCCGTAATTGTAACATATTGACCCCGACGGTCAGGAATACCGTTACTGTCAGCATCAACAATGGCTTCCGCAATCGGTATTACTTGTGCCGAAGCCAAACTAAAGACTAAAAATAAAAGCCCAAAAACTGAATAGCATAGAGTATTTAATTTTGAGTTTTGGGTCTTGACCTTTATATATCCTATCTTTGATTTTGAGTGTTTCATATTTAATATCCTCATTGCCACTCCTTTTGCAACTTATATGCTGCATTATCCAATGCTTTTTTCGGTGAAGTTTTAAGTCGTATTGCTTCCTCCATTGCTTCCCCCAGATATCGACGACCGGCAAACCATTCTTCACCTCGGGGCTCAAATGTAGCATAATTTAATTGCTCAATGCTTTCTTTTAATCCTTTAATTTCTTGTAAAAGTTTAGCATAGACGGGTTCTCGTAATGCTTGTTTACAGACTGGCACATAAAAAGTTTCACTTGCCCAACGGGCTTGTTGTTTGGGCCGGGTAAACCATTTAATAAAACGCCAAGCCGCCTCTTTTTGTTTTAAACTCGATTTACGAAATAAAGCAATGTTTGTGCCATAAGCAAGCACGGCCGGTTTATCCCACGATGGCAATGGAGCAATGCCAATGGGAAATGTCATCTTATCTTTCATAAATGCCCACGAGACGATGGTACCAAAAATTAATGCTAACTTTCCTTGTAGAAAATCATTCTGCGGTTCATAGCCTGATATAAAATTAGTAGTAGAGTCTTTATAAATTAAGTCAATCATATATTGAAGTGCTTCTATTGCGGCCGGTGAATTGAATTCAACTTTCTTCTTAGTTTCATCAAGTAACTTACTTGATTTTTGATACAGCATACAGCCGAAAAGCCACGAGTTAACACCACCGCCTGTGCCATAAATTTCAGGTTTGCCATCATTATTAAGATCTCGGGTTAATCTTTTTAAGGCAATTCTAAAATCGCTCCAAGTTTTAGGAAATTCTTTAATACCCGTTGAGTCAAACATCGCAATATTATAAAAATATACGGGCACACTTTTATTAAACGGAAAAGTAAGAAACTTACCATCCCACATATTATTTTCCACAAACACTGGATAAATATCAGCGAGTTCTTCGGAAGAAAGACCGCTCGGACTATGAACAAAAGAATCTAAAGGGAAAAGTTGATTTTGTTGATAGAATTGAGTTGTCCAAGATTCATAGACTTGGGCAATTGTTGGCGGATTATCTACTGCAATTGCACCCATTAACTTTTGGGCTAATGCTGAATAATCACCCATACCGACAAGAGTAATCTTAATGTCTGGATTCTGTTTCTCAAAATCTCGCACCATTGATTCCAGGGTTTTCCCGAGCGGGCCACCCATTGCATGCCAAAAAGTTATTTCCGTCTTTGTAATTTGTTGGGAACAAGAGCAAAAAAACAGACAAATTATAAATAGCAAATAATAATAATATCTCATAAGACAATTTTACTTGGTTTACTCACAATGTCAATAAATTTATACGAAGACTCCTGAATAATCTAATTTTTACTACTGAAACTTTGCATATTCAAATCTTTACTAAATTCAACGGCACATTTTCAGAATTCTCTAAACTAACATATTGACAAATCCAAAATCAGATTTATCCTAAATTAGGTGAGGTATTTAACATGTTATTATTTGTTTTACCATTAGTCTATATACACTGCCTGATACCGTAGAACTAAAAAGCACACAGGATATTTCTTATCGTTTATTCACCCAAGATAGCACTTTATATTTTCAATTCAAAACAAACAAGAACTGGTCTGTGCCTTAAACAATTGTCGAAAAAGTATCAGAATATGTAATGACTGTTACAAATGGTGATTACATTCATCTTGTCTGGGTTAAACAATGAAGAATTTATTATTAAGATAAATAAGATAAATAAGATAAAATAAGATAAATAAGATAAATATGTATCCTGTTAATAAAGATTCGTTAAAAAATCAGAAACACCAAGATGGGAATGTAACATTGCTATATCAATTCCAGGTCTTAATGAACCTGCGTCAGATATTTCTATGATATTTCAGGCAGATTAGTTAAAACTTTAGTTGATGAAGAAAAGGAACTTGGCAACTACTCATTAACTCTCAACACAAAAACACTTTGTTCAGGCGTATATTTTCTATCGCTCCAGACAAAAGATAAAAGAATAATTGAAAGATTAGTTATAATAAAATAAATTAAAAACCAAATCTAGATCTGATGAGATAGTAAGTTAGTAGGTTGCACTTCCGTAACTTCAAATGTCAGCAGATGTTAAATGTCCAAAAGTTCAATGTTAGATGATAATAGCAGGTCGGACTTGCTTAAATGTTGCTTTCAAAAGTCTCTACGTAAAAAGTTTATCATCCAACTTCTAACCTATTGTAGCCCAAAGCATTCTAATAAGATTGCTATCTGAAATGATATTAGATTTTCTGACGGATTGGGTTTTAAGTTATTTCCATAGCAGTCATATAAATAAGTAAGCACACATTTGGGTAAGCCGTAAAACAATATCTGTTTTTGACAGATAGAGATACAAACTTTAAGACATTTTACTACACGAATTAGGCTAACTGGTAGGCGACCCTGTATTCCGCTTATATGGTAAAATACTATATGCGATGTGCTGGGAAATGGTCTGGCTTGGGCTAACCCCACCCTAGCCCCTTGCACATTTCAAATAGAACAGAGTACATCTGCCCAATTTTCAATGATTAATATTTTCATAATGCTTTTTATCTTGCTATTGAGAGCAAAAAATAGCAGATATCTCTATCTCCTTGGGTTTAAGATATTTTTAGATAGCCTCCAATAAATCAATAAGTTAAATAAAAATAAACCTTCTATTTTTGTTAAAGTGCTATTCTAATATGTATTTCTTCTACATTAATCTTATGATAATTTTTAACGATACAATCTATTTGCGTTTAGTCTTTATAATTTCGTAAGCCTAATTTTCGGGCATATTCAATAACTTCTTGGTATTCTTTAGCATTAATTCTTCTTGATAGTTCTGGGAATCTCTCGGCTTTATAACATGGATGGTATTGGTCCATTATATTCACATATGTGTTTTGCGAAATTTCTTCAGCAATAAATTTCAAAATTTCAAATGAACCCGCAAGCCGATTAGGCAAAACTAAATGCCGAACCAATAGTCCTCTTTGCGCAATTCCTTTTTCATTAACCATCAAATCACCTACTTGGCGATGCATCTCTTTTAGAACTGCTTTATTTATCTCAAAATAGTTTGGGACATTTGAATACTTCTCCCCTATTTCATTTGAGCCATATTTCGCATCAGGCATATAAATATCAATCACTCCTTCAAGGATTCTTAAAGTTTCGATTGAATCATAACCACCAGAATTATAAACAATCGGCAGATTTAGTCCTTTATTTTTAGCGATTTGAAGTGCTTGTAAGATTTGTGGCACAATATGAGTTGGGCTTACTAAGTTAATATTATGGCATCCGATTTTTTGTAGTTTTAACATCATTTCTGACAATTCATTAGGAGTTACAACTTCGCCATGACCCAATTGGCTAATATCATAATTCTGGCAGAATACACAATTGAGATTACAAAAGGTAAAGAAAATTGTTCCTGAACCATTTGTGCCGACTAATTCTGGTTCTTCGCCAAAATGTGGACCAAAAGATGAAACGATGGCATCTTTGCCTATTTGACAATGACCAAGTTCTCCTTTTAACCGATTAACTCCACATTTTCTCGGACAGATTGTGCAATGTTCTAAAAGTTGCATTGCTTTTTGGCTTAACGATTCTAAATCAGTATTTAGATAGACTGGGAAGTTCTGTTCTAACATTCTAAATAACCCTATACCATCGCTTCGCTTTCGAAGAAATCTTTAATCGTCTCAATTGAAAATGTTATTGGTAAATTTCGCGGTAAAGAGTTAAGAAATTGTTTACCATATTCTTTCGTGACAATTCTTTTGTCTAAAACGCAGACCACTCCCCGGTCTTGTTTATTACGAATCAATCGGCCGAATCCTTGTCGGAATCTTAAAACCGCATTGGGCAATTGATAGGTAGTAAATGGTTCAAGTTTATTGGCTCTTAATTTCTCACAAATTCCTTCTAAGCGCGGGTCATCAGGCACATCAAAGGGCAACCGCACAATTATCAGACAACTCAAGGCTTCACCAGGAACATCAATACCCTGCCAAAAAGATTGCGTCGCAAAAAGGACTGAGGCAACATCTTTTTTGAACTTTTCCAGCAGTTCCAGAGTTGATTCTTCGCCTTGAATTAAAAATGGGAATTCGCTCTTATCAATTAATTGAAAAGTCTTTTGTAAAGCATTATAACTAGTAAAAAGCACTAATGCCCTGCCTTTGGTCATTTTTAGGATTTTATCAATTACGAAGGCACAATCAATTAAGAATTTCTCTTCATCTGTTGGCAAAGGAAGATTAGTTGGAATGACCAATAGTGCCTGTTGGTGATAGTTAAATGGCGAATCTAATTGTAGAGTTTCAACTTTATCCAACCCCAGTCGATTTTGAATAAAACCAAAATCTTTACTAACTGTTAAAGTTGCGGAAGTTAAAATCACACTTGAAATTCTTTCTAAAACTCTTTGACGAAATAAGTCAGCAATATCAATTAAGGCACTGATAAGACAAATATATGGACTTTTTTTACTGGTCAGATTTGTCGTTTCAATCCAATAGACTGAGTTTTTATCTTGGACTTGCAGAAAATCATTTACACCCATTCGATAACCTTCAATTCTTTTAAGAACATTCTTTAATTCTAATGCGATATCATCATCCATATCTTCGGATTCAATTTGTAATAGCCGATTACCAAGTATTGTAAAAATCTTATCTAATCTGTTTTCAATATTTAGCGGTCGTTTGATTCTTATTTTAGTTTCGGCGTGAGGTATTAAATTCAAAAGATACTGGAACAGTTCCTTGCTCGCCGAGTTCGCATCATCGATAATTTGGCCAATTGTGCGTTTCTGTTCTTGGGAAATTTCTAAATGGGCAATAAGTCCCGTATTATTTCTGGGGTTATAGATTGTATTTAACATTCGTTGGAGACCGAAATTAGAAATTTCAATGCCGAAAAATTGCGCGGCAACTTCTTCTAAGCGGTGTGCTTCATCAAAAATAACGGCATCAAACTTGGGTAAGATATAAAAATTGGCTTCAACATTAGCAAAGAAGAGTGCATGATTGGTGACTAAAATATCCGCATTTAACCACTCTTTTCTGGCCCGGAAATAATAACAATCATTATAATATTCACATTTCTGAAACTTACAGATATCGCCCTCGCGACAAATTTTTTCTTGGGTTTTACCTAAAACTTCAGGATATTCTGGAATAATTCCCGAACCACCTTCATCCAGCCATCTTAGAAGTGTTTCTAATTCAGCATATTCATAAGGTGTATCAAACAGTCCATGATTAAATGCACTATTCAATCTTCGGAGACACACATAATTATCTTGACCAAAGATTACCGCATAATTTATCGAAGCATTATTAAAACCATTTTGAAGGTGTTCTGTGTCCTTTGCCGAAGTTGTTTTCCGATAAAAATTGGGTTCATCTTGATATTGGTCCAAATTGTTTAATTGTTCAGAAATAGCAATACTTTTTTTAAGCAATGGAATATCTTTTTTAATAAGTTGATTTTGAAGGATTTTGGTATAAGTAGAAATAACAACTTTTTTCTTATGCATTTTTGCCCATAATGAAGCAGGTAATAGATATGCCAAACTTTTTCCCACTCCGGTTCCGGCTTCAACCATTAAATGATATTTATGATTTAAGGCTTGATAGACTGCTTTTGCCATTTCTTGTTGTTCAGTGCGTTCTTCAAAATTTTCCAGAGTTTTTGCTAAAGGACCTTTACGGCAGAAAAACTCATTAATTAAATGTTCGGACATTAATATTCTAAATCGTTTAATTTCACACTTTCTTTTCTATGTTTGTAAATTGATAATCTTGAACAAAGACCTCATTAAAATCAAACACATTATGAAAATCTTCTTTTTTATCCTCTGCTGTTTTAGTCAGAATGCCGGCTTCAATAAGATTAAAGACAATTTCGCCAATATCATCCGTCGTCTTAATTCCCCAAAATTCAAGCACGGTTTTTGCCATAATACCAAATTCTTTTTGGGCTAAAACTTTAACGCCTTCTAATAATTCTAAAGCAGTAACATGTTTTGGTTTATTAGTAATTCGTCGCGCAAGTTCTAAACTTGCTAAGACAAAAGCATAAGATTGAAGTTTGTACCGATTATCTTTGCTTAAAATATCATTAATATTTGGTAACATCTTTAATAAAAATATCGAAAAATATCTTAAAGTCAATATTATTGGCATTAAATTACATTACTTGAATTTTAAGCAAATATTACTTATAATAATATATCGTTATTTATTTATAATTTATTATTTATTTTTATTTTTAATTTATTATTTATTTTTATTTTTAATTTATTATTTATTTTTATTTTTAATTTATTATTTATTTTTGTATTTTTAACAAAGAAGAAATAAATATTATAAATTTAGATTAGAAAGGAATAAAACTATGGAATTAATCAATAAAACGATAGGTCAATTACTTGAAGAAAATGCTATAAAGTATCCGCATCATGAAGCGGTTGTCTATGTTGACGACAATCTTCGTTATACTTGGTCCGAGTTGAAAAATTTAGTGGACCAAACTGCCAAAGCGTTTATCCATCTGGGTGTCAAACGAGGTGAGAATATTGCAATCTGGGGCACAAATAAACTTGAATGGCTGTTAACTCAACTGGCATCGGCTCGGATTGGTGCGGCATTAGTTACAGTTAATCCTGAATGGAAAGCATCGGAAGTCGCTTATGCTCTAAAACAATCAGACTCTAAAGTATTAGTGATGATAGAAGGATTTGAGAAAAGGAGCGGTGATAAAATTCATCGTTATGAATACTTAAAAATTCTTACTGATGCCTGTCCCGAACTAAATGAAGTGAAAAGCCCAGATTTAAATCTCAACCAATTTCCTGAATTAAAAAACATCGTTTTAATCACCAACAGTCCTCAACCACCGCCTTGGGTTTTAACTTGGCGCGATTTTATTATCCGTGGTGAGCGTATTTCGGAAAATGAATTTCAAAATATTGTTAAAGCAGTCGACCCTCACGATGTCTGTTTAATTCAATATACTTCGGGAACAACTGGTTTTCCTAAAGGTGCAATGTTAACGCACTATAATATTGTCAATAATGGTCGTGATTGCGCTCAAAATATGGAACTAACATATCAAGACCGGCTTTGTCTTCCTGTGCCTTATTATCATTGCTTTGGCACTGTCTTAAGCAATATGGTTTGTATTACCTGCGGCGCTACTATGGTTGTGCCGGCTGAACATTTCAATGCCCGTAAAACTTTAATTGCTGTGGAAAAAGAAAAATGCACTGCTCTAAATGGTGTACCTTCGATGTTTATTAATGAACTTAACGACCCGGATTTTGCTAAATTTAATCTCTCCACTTTACGCACTGGTATTATGGCCGGGGCGCCTTGTCCCATTGAATTAATGGAAGATGTTGTTTATAAAATGGGTGCTAAGAAAATTACAATTGTTTATGGTCTTACAGAAGCAAGTCCTGCCACCCATCAAACTCGACCCGATGATTCGATTGAACGAAGAGTTTCGACAGTTGGTAGACCTTTAGATAATGTCCAGGCGAAAATTGTTGACCCGCAAACAGAAAAGGAACTCGGTGTCGGAGAAGTTGGTGAAATCTGGGTCAAAGGTTATAATATTATGAAAGGATATTACAAAAAGCCTGAAGAAACCGCAAAAGCAATTGTCAAAGATGGTTGGCTTCGCACTGGTGATTTAGGCACTCGAGATAAGGACAATTATTATAAGATTGTCGGTCGATACAAAGATATGGTAATTGTCGGTGGTCATAATGTCTATCCGGCTGAAGTGGAACAAACTCTATTGTCTTTATTTGAAGATGAAATTATGGAAATTCATGTTGTCGGCGTGCCCCATAAAGTTTTACAAGAAGTGGTTGCTGCGGTGATTAAGTTAAAACCTGGTAAAACCTTAACCTTAGAAGAGATTAAAGCCCGCTGTGATGGCAAAGTTGAATGGTCGAAAATTCCCCGCTATGTTAAATTCGTTGATAACTTCTCAATGGCAATGACTGTGACTGGAAAAATTCAAAAGTTTAAACTTAAGGAAATGTTAATTAAGGAACTCGGTTTAGAAGATTTGGCTAAAATCAAAACCGCTTAAAACCAAAATTTTCTTAAAAAGGGAGCATGGCAAATTTGCGCTATGCTCCCTTAACTTTTATCCTAACAATTTATGATTTATCTAATGCTTGTCTTAAATCATCAATAATATCCTGATAGTATTCAATACCGACTGAAAGTCGCACCAAACCCTCGGAAATACCTGATTCTATTAATGCCTGTTTCGAATAACTTGAGTGAGTCATTGATGCTGGATGTTCAATTAGGGTTGCGCAGTCACCTAAACTTACTGCACAAACACACAGTTTTACATTGTTCATTAATTTTCTACCTGCATTTCTACCGCCTTTTAGTTCAAAGGCAATCATTGAACTAAAACCGCTCATCTGTTTTTGAGCAATTTCAGATTGAGGATGTGATGCTAATCCCGGATATTTTACCCAGGCAACTTTGGGATGAGTTTCTAAAAATTTTGCCACTGCCATTCCATTTTGATTATGGGTCTGCATTCTCACTGCCATTGTTCTCAATCCGCGTAAAAGAAGCCAGGCATTAAACGGACTGATAATTCCTCCTAAATCCCGGATAATATAATCCTTCATATAGGCAATAAAATCTTTTTTTCCGATGACAACACCGCCGACCGTATCACCGTGTCCACTAATATATTTAGTGGCACTATATACTACAATGTCAGCACCAAGATTTAGTGGTTTTTGATTGTAAAACGAAGCAAAAGTATTATCCACTGCTAACAATATTTTGTGTTGCTGGGCAATTTTAGCTGTCTCTTTAATATCAACGATATCAATGGTCGGGTTAACTGGTGTTTCAATAAGGATTATCTTTGTCTTAGAGGATATTTGCTTTTTAAGGTTATTTAGAAAATTATCTGCTTTTGCCCATTTTACTTTTATTTCCCATTTAGGTAGAACATCAACTAACAGCGAATAGGTGCAACCATAAATTGGATAAACTGCAATCACTTCATCACCTTTATTACATATTGATAATATAGTTCCCGAAATTGCTGCCATTCCCGAAGCAAATGCACAAGCCGATTCACCTTCTTCTAAATATGCCATCTTTTCTTCAAAGGCTTCAATTGTCGGATTACCTAATCGGGTATAAAAATATCCTTTTTTCTCTTTAGCAAAAATTTGGGCACCGGATTCAGCACTCTCAAAAGTAAAGACTGCGCTTTGATAAATCGGCACTGAAAGCGCTCGAGTATTAGGGTCTCCTAAAATTTGTTTGCCATGAACAACTTCAGTTGCAATATTTCTTCGCATTTTGGGTCTTTGCTTTTTCATCTTCGAATCCTTTCTATAATATTATCTATAACTTATATTAGTAGCGTCAAGAAATTTGTATAATTTCTTTTCTTGACAGGCTTATTTTCCCTTTATCTGTTTTCTTTAACATATCAAACTAAAATTTACACAAAATATTAATACACGATCCTTATATTTTATTCATGACTTTCTGCTAACTCAATTAAAACACCGTCAATGCTTTTGGGCGAAACAAAGGCAATCTTATTGCCCATTGCACCAATGCGAGGCTTTTCATCAATTAACAACACTCCTTTGGCTTTTAGTATTGCTAATTTCTCTTCAATATTATCAACATTAAAACAGAGATGATGAATACCTGGACCTCGTTTCTCTAAAAATTTAGCAATGGTAGTATCAGGACTTAAAGGTTCAATTAATTCAATATTATAATTCTGCAATTTGAATATTGCGACTCGTAATTTCATCTCTTTTAACTCAACAATTTTAGGTTCACCTAAACCTAAAATGTCTTGATATATCTTTATGGAATCATTAAGTGAATTGACGGCAATGCCAATATGGTTAAGACTTTTTAACATTATAACTCCTCAACCTTACTTAAAAAGATACTATAACTTCTTAGCATCATATTCACCGAAAATATTTCTTAAGACATCACAGATTTCTTGCAAAGTTGCATTATTTGCACAACAATCAATAATTGCAGGCATTAAATTTTTATTACTGTTGGCTGTATCAGATAGTTTATTCAAACTTTCTTTTACTTTTATGACCTTTCGTTTTTTTCTAAAGGTAATAAGTTCTCTTTTTCTTTGAGCAGTTAGTTTTGCTGAAACTTTAAGAGTTTTTACTGTCGTTTTTTCTTTTGTATCACTATGAAAAACATTAACGCCAACAATCTTTTTCTCTTTATCTTCAATTGCTTTCTGATAGCGAAATGCGGAGTCTTCAATTCTTTTTTGGATAAATCCAGACTCAATGCATTTTACTGCACCACCTTTATCTTCAATATCTTTTAACAATGCTAATACTTGCTCTTCAATCTCATTAGTCAATTTCTCTAAATAGTATGAACCACCTAATGGGTCAGCAACTTCAGGAATTGATGACTCATAACCAATCACTTGTTGAGTTCTTAAGGCAATCTTTACTGCTTGTTCACTGGGAAGAGATAATGCTTCATCATAAGAATTCGTATGCAAACTTTGAGTGCCACCGAATACTGCGGCTAATGCTTGGAGGGTAACTCGGATAATGTTATTTTCAGGCTCTTGAGCAGTTAAACTTGAGCCACAGGTTTGGGTATGGAATCGCAACATCCAAGATTTTGGGTCTTGAGCATTAAACCGTTCCTTCATTATTCTTGCCCAAATTCGTCGGCCAGCACGAAACTTTGCGACTTCTTCTAATAAATTATTATGTGCGCCAAAAAAGAAAGAAAGTCGTGGTCCGAAATCGTCTACTTTTAATCCGCGCTCAAGTGCTGATTCAATATAGGCAATGCCATTAGCAAAAGTGAATGCCAATTCTTCAACTGCAGTTGCCCCGGCTTCGCGAATATGATAACCCGAAATGGAAACAAAATACCAGCGAGGAATATATTTTGAGCAATATTCCCATAAGTCAATTGCCAACCGCATTGACGGTTTAACCGGAAAGATATAATTCCCGCGAGCAATATACTCTTTTAAGATATCGTTTTGAACTGTGCCGGAAAGTTGTTCCGGTGACACTTGATTGTTCTGGGCAACAATTAGATACATTGCTAAAATCATTGGCGCGGTCGCATTAATTGTCATTGAAGTTGAGACTTTGTCTAAAGGAATGTTTTTGAAAAGTAATTCCATATCGGTAATATTGCTAATTGCAACTCCGACTTTACCCACCTCACCAATTGCCCTTGGATTATCAGAATCATAACCAAGTTGGGTTGGTAAATCAAAGGCAACAGAAAGTCCGGTTTGTCCTTGTTTTAACAGATATTGAAACCGCTCATTAGTCTTTTGCGCATCGCCAAAACCAGCATATTGGCGCATAGTCCAAAGTCTACCTTTATACATATTGGGATAGATTCCACGAGTAAATGGATATTTGCCGGGGTCAGCAAGATGTATTTGGTAATTAAAATCTCTTAAATCTTCTGGAGTATAAAAATCTTTCACTCAATAATACTAATAAAATTTGAACCTAAGTCAAGATAGATTTTATTTTTAATATCAAGTCTAAATTTACACCAATATTATACACTACCTTTATGGAAGAAAAAAGAATTACACAAAATTCCTAATGCAACCTTTTTCCGATAATTGTAAAAATTAAATTTCGCTTGACCAACGGATAATCTTAAATATAATATTTTACTATGCACAAGACATTAGTTGTTACCCTAATTATCAGTCTAATATTACCTATAGTCAGTCAAGCCCAAAATATTCTTTTGAACTCCAGTTTTGAAATCTGGCTCGATTCCTTGGGAATCCAGATGCCTTTCGCATGGTTCACATCTGAAGCCACTGACTCGGGTTCAGCCACAAGAACAACTAATGCCCATTCTGGTTTATTTGCAATTAAATTAACTGGTAGTGATACATCGGCTTTTGCCACGACAATTTCAATTGTTAGCCCTCAAACTTATTATTACTTTTCTGGTTGGTGTAAAACCCAATCTTTTGCTGCTGGTGCTTTTATCATCACCTGGCTTAAACTATCCCAACAACCGGCAGGCACGCCGACAATTATTCCAATTTATTATTCTAATACTTATCGTAACTATAATGCAGTATTACAAGCACCAGATAGTGCCATCTTTGTCAATGTAACAGTAGGAACTTTACCATATTTAACAATTTATGTTGATGATGTGACTTTAAGTGATACTGCTTTAACTGGTATTGAAGAGCAACCTGAAATCAAAAACAAAGAGATGATAGGCCTAAACATCTCTCCCACTCCCTGCCAAAATTATACCTTTATTAGATATAATACTTCTGAACTTTCACAAATTAGCCTTAGTTTATATGATATTAGAGGAAGACTAATAAAAGAACTAATTTCAAAAATCAAGCATCCGCAGAATGGAATCTATCTACTTGATACTAAAAACTTAAAATCTGGCATATATTTTGTTCAACTAAAAACGAAACATAAAACAATCAATAAAAAACTCATAATCCAGAAATAAACCAGAATAGTTTTACCCCCTCTTAAAAAATTGACTTTGATTCCGAAAAATAAAATTTTATAAAAACACATAATTCTAAATACTTGACATTTAATATATTACAACAATCAGGGACAAAAATTTTAATTTAAGAAAACACTTGACATAATTTTATATATTTCGTATAATTTTATATCTGTGGATAATAATTGTAAGAAGAACATTTTGTATTAGAAATAACATATACTTCGAGGTTCCAGAGTAAAAATCATAATATTAATAAATAATTAGATTTTTGTTCTATGCTGAATTCATTGTTTTCTAAATTAAGAAGCAGGTGTCTTAACATGCTCAATTATTTGGGGGATACCTTTAAATATTTTTACAATATATTCAGTTTTAAAATCTATGTAATAAGGAGGCTGTATGCAAGTAAAAAATATCATTGTCCTGCTTGTCGTCATTCTAATTTTGTTTGGCGACGCACAAGCACGAAACGGTAGCATTATTAAGGAAATTACTTTTCCTGCCTATACTCTGAAAATTGAAAATATTAATAACTACGACTTAATTAGGATAAAAGGTTGCGATTTAACAATACAAGAACCTGGAAAACCAGTTATTCCTGTTGCTAATCTTAATGTTCTGATTCCACCATCTGCTGAAATTACTAGTATTGAAATACTTGATGCAAAACAAATTGAAATTCCTGGTAAATATATTCTTTATCCTGGTCAAAATCCTTATCCTTTATCTTATCAAGGAGAAAAACCATTTGTTGCTCCTGATGCTGAAACTTATCAATTAACAACTGCCTATCCTGGATATTTAACCCAGATTATTCCCAGTGGCAATAAATCTGGTTTTAGGATTGGTGGTTTCTTTTTATATCCTTTGCAATATATTCCCAGTGAAGGAAAACTTATTCTCAATGAACGGATGACTGTGAAAATTAATTATGAAGAGAACCGATATGAAGTCTGGTCTTTAACTCAATCCCAGAAAAATCTGTTCCAATCCGATGTTAAAGATTTAGTAATCAATCCGGAAGATATTGAGAAATTCTCGCCACTGATTAAAGCCTCAGACCCAACAAATATTGATTATGTTATTTTGACATCTTCAAGTCTGGAATCAAGATTTACGCCATTAGTCAATTGGTTAAAGAAGACCGGCTATAAAACAGAAACCCGTAATGTTACTTGGGTAAATTCTAATTATCCTGGTCGTGACTTACAAGAAAAGATTCGAAATTTTATTCGTGACTATTTTACTAATTATGGTATGAAATATATCTTATTGGCTGGCGACCATTCGATTATCCCCTCGCGACAAGCCCGAGCTGTGGTTGGCAGTAATGTCGGAAATATCCCTTGTGACTTATACTATCTTGATTTGCAGTGGTCTTGGGATGGTAATAACAACAATATATTTGGTGAAGCAACTTATGATACTGTGGATTTGTATTATGACTTATATGGCGGAAGATGGCCAGTAGAAACAACGGCTGAACTTGATACTTTAATCAGAAAATTCTTTACTTATGTTAAGAATCCCAATATCGGTTATCAGAAACGAATGATGTTACCTGCTGCATATCTCTGGACCGGCTATGACCACACAACATCGCAAAATATGATCGCAGGTTATAGTCCTGCAGATTGGACTGACCGGGTAATTGATATGGGACAAAATGATGCTTGGCGATGGGCAGTGCGCGATTCTTTAAATACTGGCTTTGGATTTCTCCATATGGTTGGTCATGGTAATGACTACGGCGTATATATCAGCGGTCCAATGTACTACTATTCTGACCCAGCAACTCAAACCAATTACGATAAATTGACTATTGCCAACTCAATTGCTTGTTATCCCGGCAATTTTGAAACTAATGACTGTCTGGCAGAGATGATGGTATTAGCAAGAGGTAGTGCAATTGCTACAATAATGAATTCAAGATACGGTTGGGGATATACAAACCAGATTGGACCTTCAGAATTGCTGGATGTCCGTTTTTATAATTATTTCTTTTCGTATGACTCTATTCGCATTGCTAATTGTCATCAGTCATCTAAAGAATTTTATCGTAACACTGCAATGAGTCAGCAAGTCTGGCGCTGGTGCTATTATGAATTGAATCTTTTTGGTGAACCGCAGATGATGATGTGGAAAGATAATCCGCAAACAATGAGCGCCAGTTTTGCTAATCCCATTTATACTGGTCCACAATCTTTTACTGTCACAGTTACTTCTGGAGGCTCACCAGTTGCCTCCGCAATCGTTGCGTTATGGAAAGGGACTGAAGTCTTTACCAAAGGCACGACTAATGCCAGTGGTCAAGTAACTTTATCAATCAATCCCAGTTCTACGGGTTATATGTATATTACTGTAACTGCCAAGAATAAACTACCGATTGAAGATAGCACTCAAGTTGTTGCTGCTAATCAGTTTGATGTTGGTGTAACAACCCTTCTTCAGCCCAGTGGCACAATCTCACAGAACACAGTTGTCACACCTGCTTGTTCAGTTTATAACTATGGCAATACTAATGTCAGTTTCTTAGTAAGAATGAAGATCGGTAATTTCTATAATCAGACCGCATCAGTCTCAAACCTTGCTCCTGGTACAAAGCAATATGTGACCTTTACCAATTGGACCGCAACCCAACTGGGCACACATCCTGTTAGTTGCTCCACTGAACTTACTGGTGATATGAATCCTGCTAATGACAAACAGACCGGTTCTGTGACTGTGATTTATACGGATGTTGGTGTAACAACCCTTCTTCAGCCCAGTGGCACAATCTCACAGAACACAGTTGTCACACCTGCTTGTTCAGTTTATAACTATGGCAATACTAATGTCAGTTTCTTAGTAAGAATGAAGATCGGTAA
>JAOABV010000006.1 GCA_026418155.1 candidate division WOR-3 bacterium
CCCTAAAGGCTCGTCGTAGCCTACGATGTCGATAGGTCACAGGTGTAAGCCCGGTAACGGGTTGAGCCAAGTGATACTAATCAGCCGTGCGGCTTGTGATTCCTGCCATTTTTAGTTGTTAGTCAATAGTCTTTAGTCGTTAGGAGGAAAGATGAGTAGAAACTATCGACAATTAAAAGTCTGGGAATTAGCACACCTAATGACAAAAGAAATATACAAAATTACGCAAAAATTTCCAAAACAGGAAATTTTCGGACTTGTATCTCAAATGCGAAGAGCAAGTGTTTCTATCCCAGCAAATAATGCAGAAGGTTCGGGCAGGAAAAGTAAAAAAGATTTTTATCTACTGCGCTTGCTTCATGTAGTTAACTCGGTTATTATTTATACCTCTCAAAAGATTTAGGATATATTCAGCAAATAGAGCATAGCCGACTTGAAATTATATGCAATAGTGTCGGCAAAATGCTTAATAGTCTAATTAAAAGCATTGAAACAACTAAAGACTAACGACTAAAGACAAACGACAATAAAAAATTCCCGGTGGCAATACCGGAGGGGAAACACCTCTTCCCATTCCGAACAGAGTCGTTAAGCCCTCCAGGGCCAATGGTACTGCGCTGGTAACGGCGCGGGAGAGTAGGTCGTCACCGGGTTATATAGATGTTTCAATCATATAAAACTGAAGAGATATATTAATATTATTTTTTGTAGATTCAAAATGATTTGTTTAAAAATTAACAATTGGTAGTGTATAATATTTAGACTTGATATGCTAAAAATTTTTTGCTTGACAAATCATGAATTTTCTGTTAAAATAATATAGATATGAAAAATACCTCCAATTTTGCTTGGAGCAAAAATGGAAAAAGATTTTTTATTCTAACAAGAGAGGAGGTGAATAAACATGCGTAACGAAAAAGGATTCACCTTAATTGAATTATTAGTTGTGATTCTCATCATCGGTATTCTACTCGCATTGATTCTACCGAACTTTGTCTTAATGCAAGAAAGAGCCCGAAGAGCCAGTGTGAAGAATAATATGCATGTCTTCCAATTAGCAATGGAAGCATTTGCAACTGACCATATGGGAATTTTCCCCTCAGGCGATTTGTTTGCATCTGATGACCCAGCAGATAGAGGGCTTATCTGCTATTTCCCTGGTGGTGATGCTTTAGCACAACCTGACCCAACTGCTGGTCGTTTACCAATTAACCCCTATGCAACCACATTGTATACAATTGATGAAGACTTATTCTATTCTAATACCAATCCGCCGGAGTTCGGTGATGCAATTTTTGAGTCGTCTGGCGAGAATGCACGTGTTCGAACTGATGACCCAGAGGGTTGTCCGTATGAAGGATGGCTTCTTCCTGGTGATGGCGAAAATACTCAAGGAACAATTGTGGTTGGCACTTGGCCCGAAGCTGATTCAGAAACTGGTGTAAAAGAATATGGTATTGCTGGTTGGGGCAGAGTCTATTCTGCTGATGAACATTTTCCAATGTTCGATTTAGACCCAGCAGCTCCAGATGTGATGGTTTTCTTCATTCTTCACAACTAATACCTCAAATATTTTCAAGGGGGCAGAAATGCCCCCTTTTATTTTAGATTCTTTTTTGAATCTACTTAAGAGAATTTTTTTCGTTAAAAATTTACTCTAAGGAAATCCAATAGATTGGTCATATCTTCGGGTAGTGGTGCGGTAAACTCAAGATACTTATTAGTTCTTGGATGAATAAAACCTAACTTTACCGCATGTAATGCTTGGCGATGAATCATTGAGAGTATTTTCTTAAAAACCGGTGCTTCAGATTGTGAGCGAATTAAACTGGGACTTCTGCCCCCATAATCAGCATCGCCCACAACCGGATGTCCATAGTGGTAAAGATGGACTCGAATTTGATGCGTGCGACCAGTTAAAAGTTTTAACCGAAGATAAGTGGCAATTTTGAACCTTTCAATCACCTCAAATTGAGTTACTGCATTTTTAGCGGAAAATGGCGTTACGGCCATCTTTTTTCTGTCAAGACTATGACGACCAATCGGTGCTGAGATTGTTCCTTGCGACTGAGGAAAGTCTCCCCAAGCAATGGCTAAGTATTCACGAGTTATTTTACGGGCTTCAATTGCTTGACCTAAATAAGATAAGGCAAAATCAGTTTTGGCAAATACCAATAAACCAGTAGTATCTTTATCTAAACGATGGATAACACCAGGCCGAACTTTGGAATCAGGGTGTTCGGGTAAATGACGACAGTGATATAAAAGTCCTTGAACTAAAGTGCCACTATTATGACCACGCGCAGGATGCACAATAATACCTGCAGGTTTGTTAACAATAATTATGTCCTCATCCTCATAAACAATATTTAAGGCCATCGGTTCGGGTGTGATTTTTAACTCCTCTTCGATTTCAAATCGTGCCTGAATCTCATCACCGGGTTTTACTCGATAACTGGGTTTGGTAATTTTTCCGTTAACTAAAACTGCTCCGGCTTCAATTAATTTACAGACCCGATTGCGCGAAACACCAATCCCAGATAATAAGAGATAATGGTCCAATCTCTTTCCCCACATCTTTTCCGAAACAATTCGTTGAAACTCCTTTTCCATAGATTAATATATCAAGGGGAAAAATTAAACAGAGGTCTATTTTTTGTTTTGAAGGAATTGTTTTGTAAATATCCGATATATCGCTATAGACATTCTATTTAAGCACAGAACGCAGACATTCTTTTTGAAACTTTATAATCTTTTTAATTTCTTTTTGGGCAACAGTAAACATATTTTGGAATTGATGATAACTAAAAGGTCTTTTCTCGGCAGTGCTTTGGATTTCGACAATTTGGCCAGATTCCGTCATTACTAAGTTCATATCAACATCAGCCAAACTATCTTCTTGATAGTTTAAATCTAACAGAATTCTGCCATTAACAATTCCTACGCTGATTGCTGAGACATTTTCGATAATTGGATTTTTCTTAAGGATTTTTTGGGCTAACAGATAATTAACACATTGGGCCAAAGCACAAAATCCGCCGTTTACCGCTAAGGTTCTGGTTCCGCCATCGGCCTGGAGCACATCACAGTCAATAATAATTTGGGCTTCACCTAAACTATCAAGGTCAAAAATTGAGCGCAAAGAACGGCCGATAAACCGACTAATCTCTTGAGTGCGACCTTGGAGTCGTCCTGTTACTGATTCGCGCATTGTTCTTTGCACTGTGCTTCGGGGTAGTAAACTATATTCAGCAGTAATCCAGCCTTTGCCTGTGCCTAAAAGAAATGGCGGAACGCGTTGCTCATAAGTCGCCGACACTAAGATTTTAGTGTTTCCAGCAATAGCAAGACAAGAACCCTCAGCATATTTGAGATAACCGATATCCAATTCAATTTTCCGCGCCTGATTCCATTTTCGGCCATCGATTCTTAACATTTTTCTCCAAGATTAAATTATTCAGGTAACGATGCCCGCATCACATCTTCTAAATTTGACCCCAAAAACCTGCGGCCAACTTCAGAGAAGTTGGGAGTTAAGTCGGAAAGATAAAATCTAATAGGAGGATGCCTTCGGCTACGGTTTTTCAATCCAAGAGTTTCTAATAATGCTTTTGCTTCCAATGCAGTTTCTAAACCAGCATCTACAATTTTTATCTTATTCGGAAATACTTTTCGGATTGCTTTTTTTAATAAAGGGTAATGAGTGCAACCAAGCAGTAAAGTATCAATCTGTTCTTGCACTAAAGGAGACAGATATAGTTTTGCTATTTCAAAAGCAATTTTGTTGCCATACCAACCTTCTTCAACCAAAGGAACAAATAATGGTGTTGGTTTGGCGACAACTTCGACATCTTGACATAATTTTCTGATGGCTCGTTCATAAGCACCAGAAAGAATTGTGGCTTGAGTTCCGATAACTCCGATGCGTTTATTGCGGGTTGCCTTAATCGCTGCTTTTGCTCCAGGTTCAATTACACCAATGATTGGAAGATTAAATTTTTTTTTCAAGTCATCTAATGAGACCGAAGAAACCGAATGACAAGCAACAATAATCATTTTTACATCTCTACCCAATAAAAATTTTGCGTCTTGAAAAGCAAATTTAGTTATAGTCTCAGGTGATTTAGTGCCATAAGGCACACGGGCAGTGTCACCCAGATAGATAATCTCTTCATAAGGTAGAATTTTTCTAAGGGCTTTGACAATTGTTAAACCGCCGATGCCGGAATCAAAAACACCAATCGGTCTATTTCCTAACTTGACAGACATATTCTTTAGAACCTACGAATAAAATTAATCTTTGACAAGTAAATCAATGCAGTAAGGGTTTTCAGATTTAGTAGTTGATTTAGTAATTAAGCAATTATCGCAAGGCATTTTGTTCTTCATAATTTTTAATAAAATTTTGGATACCAACAAAGATTGTTTGAGCAATAGTTTCTCGATATTTTTCGGATTGCAATTTTTTCTCCTCACTTTTATTTGATAAGAATCCACATTCAACTAAGACTGCCGGCATAAAGCATCCGCGTAAAACATAAAATCCGGCTTGCTTGACTCCTCGGTCGACATTTTTTAATATTGAAACTGCTGCAGTTTGAATTTCCAGTGCCAGTTGATAGGACTCTTTTAGATATTCATTTTGGGCTAAATCAGAAAGAATGGTGCTAATATCATCATTAAGTAAGGGGTCGACATTAGAGATTTCAAATTGTAAAGACTGATTTTCTTTTGCGGCTACCGCTCGTTCCCAGTCAGTTTTGGCTTCAGAGAGAAAGTAGGTCTCAAAACCACAGGCTTGTCGGTTTCGGGCTGAAGCATTGCAATGGATTGAGATAAATAAATCGCCTTTCTTTTCATTAGCAAAACGAGTGCGTTCTGAAAGAGCAACAAAACAATCATCCGAACGAGTCATTAACACCTTTAATCCATATTTCTCTAATTTCTTTTTTAATAATTGGGCAATGCTTAAATTGACATTCTTTTCTTGGAGCCCCCTTTTGCCAATTGCCCCTGGGTCAATACCACCATGCCCGGGGTCTAAAATAATCGTTTTGATGGTTGGTATATTCTTGGGAAAAAATTTAATGGTAATACCTCCGGAGGAAAGCACTTTTTTATAATCATAAGGTTTATTAAATGTTAGTTCAAAATCTGTAGCATTGGTTTTCGGCACTATTCTTATCTGCTTAATAAAACCGCGAGCCGAGATGGTTTTAGTCTTAGTTTGAGCCTTGACCGATAATCTTAAACTTGTTTTGGATAAATATTGCCAAGCGCAATCTACTGATGAATCAACTTCTAAGACCATTAAGACAGTATCTTTTATTTGGGAGACACTGATCGATTCAATATTATAACTTCCTAACGCCAAAGAGCAGATAAAAATCAGCAATATAATTTTTAGTTTAAGATACATATTATCTGCGTCGGGCTTTTTGTTCGATGCGTTCGGTTCGTTCGATTGCCCGTGCTTTTAATTTTTCTCTAATATCGTGCATCTTTTTACCTTTACATAAAGCCAGTTCGATTTTAGCAAAACCTCGTTCATTAAAATAGAATTTCAGTGGTATAAGGGTAAATCCGCGTTCTGCAACTTTACCATATAACCTTTTAATCTCATCTTTATGTAAAAGCAGTTTCCGTTTGCGTTTGGGGTCACGGTTGAAGATATTACCTTGTTTGTAGGGTGCAATATTGACATCGTAAAGATAAACTTCTCCGTTTTCAACAGCAGCATAGCCACCATTAAGAGAAACACCGCCGGCGCGAGCGGATTTTACTTCTGTGCCACAAAGTTGAATTCCAGCTTCATACTTGTCAAAGATAGTATAATTATGAAATGCTTTTCGATTAGTAGCAACTATTTTCATAATTAAGGCTAAGTTAAAATATATAAATAAATTTCTTCCTAAAATCAAAAATATATAAATTTCTTCCTAAAATCATAAAACAATCAGTCAAGAAGTTAAGATATATAAATTTTGTGCTAAGATCATAAAATAAAGATAATGGGTTAAGTTAAAATATATAAAACTTTGTCTCGAAATCATAAGATAATAAGTTAAATTAGCCCTAAAAGCATAAGTTAAATTATAGATAACTATATTGGTTCGTCAAGTCCTAAAATATAAGGATATACCTTTATTTTTAGTATATCAAGTCTAAATTTACACAAAATATTATACACTATCAAATCCACAGATACTTTTAGATTTTGTTTGCTCGCTTGGTAATTTCCGAGGCTCGGTTTTTTAACCTTGACATGAGATTTATCTGCTATTACTATTAATATGTGTGCTAAAAGTCAGGCTTCTAATACTGGTGTTATTATTTTATTATGAGTCTGAAAAGACGGGTTTCTAATAGAGGACACTAATTTCTTATGTTAGCAAAGATTCTTAGTAAAATATTAGGCACAAAGAACGAACGGGAGTTAAAAAGGCTTTGGCTAAAGGTTGCGGAAATTAATGAGGTTTGGGAAAAGTTAAAAGACCTTCCTGATACCGAACTGCCTAAAAAAACCGAAGATTTTATTGCCCGAATACAAGATGGCGAAAGTTTAGATGACATTCTGCCCGAAGCATTTGCCTTAGTAAAAGAAACCTGCCGAAGACTGTGCGGTAAAAAATGGTTGGTTTGTGGTATTGAAACAATCTGGAATATGGTACCTTTTGATGTTCAGTTAATTGGCGCAATCGTGTTACACGAAGGTAAAATTGCGGAAATGAAAACCGGTGAGGGTAAAACTTTAGTTGCAACTATGCCCTTATATTTAAATGCCTTAACTAAACGCGGTGTCCATTTAGTTACAGTTAATGATTATTTGGCGCGTCGCGACCGCGAATGGATGGGACCGATTTATGAAACTTTAGGATTAACTGTCGGCTGTATTCAACAAGGCATGGAACCAACAGAAAGAAAACCCCATTATAATGCTGATATTACCTATGGCACTAATAACGAATTTGGTTTTGATTATCTGCGCGATAATATGGTCATAAGATGGGAAGATAAGGTCCAAAGAGGCCATTATTATGCCATTGTTGATGAGGTCGATTCGATTTTAATTGATGAAGCCCGCACGCCCTTGATTATTTCTGGACCGGTTGAAGCCTCAGACCGCGGGTTTGATAATCTGACGCCATTAGTCAAACGCGGCTACCAATCACAGACGATTTTAGTCAACCGGCTGGTGGAAGAAGGCGAAAAGTTGTTACGAGAAGGTAAGGCCTATGAAGCCGGTATAAAGTTTCTTCAAGCCCGACGGGGCTCACCGAAAAATAAACGGCTAATGAAAGTAGAGCAAGAGGAAGGTGTCAAAAAACTAATTGAAAAGGTGGAATTAGATTTTATCCGCGACAAAAAACTTCATGAACTCGATGCCGAATTACTATTTGTTGTCGACGAAAAAAATCATACAATTGATTTAACGGAAAAAGGACGCAATTTTTTAGCACCTAATGACCCAGAATTTTTTACTTTACCAGATTTGTCCTCAGAAATAGCAAAGATTGACCGCAATGAAAAACTCACACCCAAAGAACGGATTTATGAAAAAGAAAAGGCATATGAACGGTATGCGAAAAAGAGTGAAATCTTGCATAATTTTCAGGCTTTACTCAAAGCATACACTCTGTTTGAAAGAGATGTTGATTATATTGTTCAAGATAATAAAGTAATTATTGTTGATGAATTTACTGGCAGATTAATGCCAGGCCGAAGATTCTCTGATGGCCTTCATCAAGCTTTAGAAGCCAAAGAAGGCGTTCGGGTTCAAGAAGAAACACAAACATTGGCTACAATCACAATTCAGAATTATTTCCGAATGTATGAAAAACTTGCAGGAATGACCGGTACCGCAGTGACTCAAGCCAGCGAGTTCTGGTCAACTTATAAACTGGATGTGATTGAAATTCCAACTAATGAACCAGTTCGTAGAATTGATTACCCAGATGTAATTTATAAGACCCGGCGAGAAAAATATAACGCGGTATTAGATGAAATTGAAAAATGGCATCGGCAGGGTCGACCAATATTAGTCGGTACAACCTCTGTAGAAGCATCAGAAACTCTATCCCGAATGTTAAGGCGCCGAGGCATTAATCATCAAGTATTGAATGCTAAATATCATCAAAAAGAAGCCGAAATTGTTGCCCTCGCTGGCCAACCTGGTGCAGTCACAATCGCAACTAATATGGCAGGAAGAGGAACCGATATTAAACTTGGCAAAGGCGTAGTCAAAGGCGAAGGTTGCTATATTACTAAACACACAGGTGGAAGATGTCAAATCTGGGAAGAAAACGGTCCGTGTATTGACGAAGTGCCCTGCGGTCTTTATATTATTGGCACCGAAAGGCATGAAGCCCGAAGAATTGATAATCAATTGCGCGGTCGAAGTGGAAGACAAGGTGACCCAGGCTCAACCCGATTCTTTTTGTCTTTAGAAGACGATTTGATGCGACTCTTTGGTTCTGACCGATTAGCAAACATTATGGACCGATTTGGCGTTAAAGAAATGGAACCAATCCAACATCCTTTAGTCAGTCGAGCAATTGAGAACGCGCAAAAACGAGTAGAAGCCCGTAACTTTGAAATCCGAAAGCATCTTTTAGAATATGATGATGTCATGAATCGCCAGCGAGAAGTAATTTACCATTTGCGTGACCAAATCTTAAAAGGCGAAAACCTTTTTGAGATTTATTCGGCGGCAGTTGATGATGTAGTTGACCGCATAATTGAAAAATATGCTACAGATAAATATCCGGAAAATTGGGATTGGGATTCAATTAAAGGCGAATTTGGGATAATCTTTCTGGCTGATTTTACCATTGATAAAAAGGAGATACCATTAATAAAAGCAAAAGATTTATCGGAATCATTAAAAAAGATTGCGCGGGAACAGTATTTACAACGGGAAGCAGAATTAGGCAAAGAGATATTTTCTGAACTTGTCAAAGCGGTTTTTTTGCGTATAATTGACCATAAATGGCGCGACCATCTTTACGATTTAGATATTCTCCGAGAAGGGATTGGTTTAGTGGCATATGGCCAAAAGGACCCACTCATTGAATATAAACAAGAATCGTTTCAGATGTTTAATCAAATGATGGCGGATTTTAACAAAGAGGCAATAAGTCTTTTGTTTCGGGCTCAGGTGCAAACAACTGAGAGTCGAAGCGACCGTGCACGAAGACCATCTCAGCCCTTAAGAGCTTATAAACCGACAGTAATAACTGCAGTTGGTGGCCAACCTACTTCTGCAGATGTTTCACCCCACACCGCGTCTCAATCGACTTCAAATAAAAAAGAGACGCCCGTACAGACCTGGTCGCATCGCTCAGAAAAAATAGGTAGAAACGAGCCCTGTCCTTGTGGGTCAGGGAAAAAATATAAAAAATGTTGTGGCAAAAACCAATATTAAAAAAACAAATGGCAGAAAAATATTGCGAGACACAAGCACACAACTGCCATTAACAAAAATCAATTAGGAGGCAAATATGACACGAATTATTGTTTGGACCATTGTCGGAATCCTGGTTGTTGTTGCGATTATCTTTACGGTTACATCCCGCAGACAACAACGCCAAATGATAGGTGTTCTGCCAGTAAAAGGCGAAGCGTATGATGCATTCATTTCTCGGTCGGAAAAGGATTTGGCAAGGCTTACTCAAAGAAGCGAAGATGTAAAAGCAAAACTAACCGCCCCGTCTCCTGAACAGCAAGCAATGCTAACTGAATTGGATGCGAAACTGAATGAACTTTCAGCAATTGTTTCTTCATTAAAAGAGAAAGAAGACCGCAAAGAACGTGAAGATGCAGTTATCCAAATTAGAGAGTTGAAAAGAAATATTCGGCGTCTAATTCGCGATTTAGGAGGAAGAGTAGCTCCTGAGACCGAGACCGAAAAATAAAAATATACGGATATAAATTAATTAGAAGAAATTCGATATAGATACATAGGAATCGGACTGAAAAGATAATTTAGGAAGCGACTGAATAATCTTCTAAACAAAGTGAACTTCGGTCGCTCCTTAATTATATGTGGTTCACCGGATATTCCTGCCAGATTGCAAGCAATCTTTATCGCATCTTCATAAGAACCTAAACTATCTACTAATCCTAACTGTTGTGCCTGATGTCCCGAAAGGATTCGGCCATCAGCAATCTCTAATACTTTTTCTTTTGGTAAATTGCGATTTTGACTGACAACATCGACAAATTGTTGATAAATATCTGTAACCACTTCAGACAAGAGTCGTCTCTCTTTTTCGGTCATCTTTCTAAATGGCGAACCAATATCTTTGTGTTCTCGAGATTTGATTACTTCATAACTGATACCGAGTTTCTTGAGTAGTTCTTCAACCATCGGATATTCCATAATAACACCAATTGAGCCAGTCAAAGTCCCCGGGTTAGCCACAATGATATCTGCCGGACAGGCGATATAATAACCACCAGATGCGGCAACTGAGCCCATTGACACAACAATTTTTTTACCTTTTGCTTTAGTCTTATTGATTTCATTATAAATTTCCTGTGTTGCACTGACACCACCGCCAGGACTTTCGATTCTTAAAACAATAACTTTAATAAAAGGATTTTTCCCATAAGATTTAAGTTGTTTCACAATTGTTTTTGCATCCAGATCACATCCAATACATCCTTCAACTTCAATAACACCGATGGCTTTAGTTTTTAATAGACTTAATCCGCCTCTTTGTATCCGCATCATAATTAAGACCAAACCTAATATGTATATGATAACAACCAAAACAATTAATAAGACAATTTTTGGTTTCTTCATGGTTTCACCTCCTGTTACTTATTTTTGCCAGTTGAAATCATATTAACAAATCACTGCCAATAAATTAAAAAATGGGCCTAAGTAGAATTGAACTACTGACCTCGTCCTTATCAGGGACGCGCTCTAACCAACTGAGCTATAGGCCCAATCTTTATCAATATGATAAATTAAATTTCCAAAATGTCAATAGTAATTTTCAAAAGAAAAGATTGAATAAGGACACAAGTTATCAAATTTGTTTTTCGTATTTGCGGCCAATAGTTAGCAGTTAACGGTTGGAGTTATGGAACAAAATTATTTCTTTAGAAGGCAACTTGTAATTGACCAACCAAAATTTTTTGCGTTGAATTGGAATATTTTTCATATTTGTAATTGAGCATTATTTTTAAATTATCTGCTAAGGGCCGATAATTAATTCCTAATGTCAATTCACTATTTCGGTCACTGGTCTGCTTTTTATAAGTAGAAAATCTAATTACTGGTTGTAAAAATTTCCAGATATAACTTGGTTGGATATAAAAACCAGCACCTGTAGTCGAAGCATCTTTAGTGTGCAGGAATTCAGTTTTAACGCTAATCGGATTAAAGGCGAAGTTCATTTCTGCACCAATCCGATGAAATGATGTGTTCGGCTCATATTTGCCAAGATAAAAATTTATCCCCGGCACTAAAAGCGGAACCGCAATTGGTTTAGCAATAATTCTGCCAGCAAGACATTTATTCTTATTATCATCATTAGAAATATTGCGACCAACACCATTGACACATGCCAGAGTTGCTTCTAATAAATCTTGTTTATAAGACATTTGCAAACCGATATCGCGTGTTCCTTTAGGAGCTCGGATATAAGTTCTACCAATTAACGAATAATCCGTCAATTCCAGATTTTCTGATTTGGTGAGAACTTCAACTCCTAATGGTAACTTAAATTGTCCGAAAATAATGCTCAAATTAGTAATAGGTTTAATGTTGGCATATAGGTCATATAATGGTTTCCCTGAAATATCAGCAACATCAAAATAGATTCGCCCTGTCGCCCAACTGGTTAAAGTTGCCGTTAATCCGACAAAAGCACTTCGGCGATTAAAGGTAAATGTATCTTTATTCATTCGGCATTGTGCCCACAGACAACCATCAAGGGTTAATTTTCCCTGAGCAATTTTTACATCTTGAGAATAGCTAAGACTAACAATAAGTATGATTAAGATTGATAGAATCCGTTTCATTTTATTATGCTCCTTTCTTTAAGATTTCTGTTACTAATCTATTATCTAATCGCAATTATAGATAGAACGGATTATAGGTTCGCTTCTTTACAATGTCAAGGTTGACAATCAATGATTTTGAAATTATATTTAGAGCATGAAAATTGTTCAAATTAATCATAATGAATGGAGGCAACTATGGATGTCGTAGAATCTGGAATTGGTGAGTTGTTCCAAAAGCCTGATGTCTGGGGTTTTCGCGAATGGGTCCGTAAGCATAAAGATAAGACGCTGACTCCCAAATTAATGAGTGAACAAGAAGCAATTGCTAAATTTGTGCAAGATGGTGACTATATTGGCACAGAACTTTATGGCACGGTTCGTGCGCCAATGTCTTTGACTCGAGAATTGATTCGGCAAGGTAAAAAACATCTCCGCGTTGCGGGTCAAGGTATCCATGAGATTGATTTGCTTTTAGCTGCAGATTTAGTTGATACTCTGGATATTACTTATATTGCTTGGGAAGTTTATGGTATCTCTAATATCTTACGCCGGGCAGTAGAAAGCGGTCGAGTGAAAACGACTGACTGGTCTAATGCCGCAATTACTTGGCGATTCAAAGCCGCGGCAATGGGTATTCCCTTTATACCAACTTTTTCTATGCTCGGCACTGATACCTTAAAACATAGTGCGGCTAAAGTTGTCAATTGTCCTTTTACTGGTCAGAAGGTTGCATTATTGCCGGCTTTGTTTTTGGATGTCGGTCTGATTCATGTCCATCGGGCAGATATTTATGGCAACTGTCAAATTGACGGAATTTCGGGTTTTGCTTTTGAATTGGCTCGAGCATCAAAAAAATTAATTGTTAGTGCAGAAGAAATTATTGATACTGAAGAAATTAGAAGGTATCCGGAACATACAATTATTCCCTATTTTTTAGTTGATGCGGTGGTGCATGCTCCTTTTGGTTCTCATCCTGGTGAAATGTGCTATATGTATTGGCGAGATGAGGAACACCTTAAATCGTTTTTGGAAGATTCCAAAGACCCTGCCAAAGTCAAAGCTTATTTAGATAAATATGTCTATGGCGTGAAAAATCACGATGAGTATATTGAACTAATCGGTATAGACCGGCTTAAAAAACTACAATCAATGATTGGAGGGCGCTAATGCTTTCTGGTATAAAAAGACTTTACAATGACATGAAACCAAGAGGAGGTTATTATGCCTAATTATAATGAAACAGAATTTCTAATCTGTGTGGCATCAAAACTAATGGCAGATAAGACCGTAGCATTTGTCGGCACGGGTATTCCGATGTTGGCCGCAGCATTAGCCAAAAAGATGCATGCCCCTAATTTGATTGTTGCCTTTGAATTCGGTGGTATTGGTGCCAGTCTGGCAAAACTTCCTTTAGGTGTCGGTGATTCCCGAACTTTTCATAAAGCAGTAATTGCCAGTGGAATCTGCGATACAATGGAAACCGCGCAAAGAGGATTTATTGAATATGGATTTCTGGGTGGTGCACAGATTGATATGTATGGTAATCTTAATACCACGGTAATTGGTCAATATTGGCCTCCCAAAGTTCGATTGCCGGGTTCAGGTGGTGCTAATGATGTTGGGTCTCACTGTTGGAAAACTATTGCGATTATGCGTCAGCACGATACCAAGCGATTTGTTAAAAAGGTTGATTTTATTACGACCCCAGGTTATTTAACTGGTCCCGGTGCCAGAGAGGCAGCTGGTTTGCCACCTAATACTGGTCCTTATCGGGTTGTCAGTAATCTCGGCTTAATGGGCTACGACGAGAAGACGAAACGGATGATGCTTTTGGCAACTAATCCTGGCGTGACCGTAGAGCAAGTTCTACAGAATACAGAATTTGAAATGCTGATTGCGGATAAAGTAGGCGTGAATCCTGAACCGACTGAACAGGAATTAAAGATTCTGCGAGAAGAAGTCGACCCAGATAGGCTTTACATTTAATCTTTTATGATAAGATTTGTTGACGGCCCAAACTTAGATAACAAGTATGAAAAATTTCGTCAAGAGGTTTATGATTTTGCTCAAAATAACATCTTACCCTATGCTTCAGAAATCTATAAAAACGAGACATTTCCCATTGACATTGTGCAAAAACTTGCGCAAAGAGGTTATCTGGGTATTCCTTATCCTAAAGAATATGGTGGTCTGGGTTTAGATTATTTGAGTTATGCCATTGCTGCTGAAGAAATCTCCAGAGTTTGTGCTTCAACTGGATTAACTTTATGTGCGCATACTTCTTTAGGAACTTATCCGATTTATCGATTCGGCACTGAAGCGCAAAAGAAAAAATATGTGTCTCAACTGGCATCCGGCAAAATATTAGGAGCATTTGGCCTTACTGAACCTAATGCTGGTTCCGATGCTTCAGCAATTGAAACTACTGCTAAAAAGACGGACCAAGGTTATATTCTTAATGGTACAAAGCGATTTATCACTTCAGCCGAATATGCAGGAACGGTTATCGTCGCGGCAAGTTTAGACCGCACCTTAGGCACAAAAGGTATTACCTGTTTTATTGTCGAAACTAATTTTAAGGGTTTTTCAATTGGTCAACGAGAACATAAACTGGGTCTTTTAGCATCCAATACTGTGGAATTGATATTTGAAGATTGTTTCGTGCCGAAAGAAAATCTTTTGGGTCAAGAATATGATGGCTATCGAATCTTTATGGAAACTTTAGATGGCGGAAGAATTAGTATTGGAGCGCATGCTTTAGGTATTGCCCAAGGCGCTTTAGATATCGGATTAGAATGGTTGTCAAAAAATCCCGTAAGGTCTCAGCAAATATCAAAAATTATTGCCGATGTGACAACTCATCTTTATGCCGCAAGACTAATGGTCTATGACGCAGCAATGAAAAAAGATGCCGGAATGCGTGCGGACCAAGAATCGGCAATGGCAAAATTATACGCTTCAGAACTTGGCACTTGGGCAAGTGGCGAAATCATCCGAATGATTGGTTATCCAGCATTAACTAATGATTTACCTATCCAACGATTTTATCGGGATGCCAAATTATCGGAAATCGGTGAAGGAACTTCGGAAATAATGCGACTGATTATTGCTCGAGAAATGATAAGAAAATTCAAAGGCGAAGAAAAACCCGATGTCTTTCGAAAATAAAAGATTATTATGAAATCACGAAACAAAGAAAACACGAAATTCTTTTCGTGTCCTTCGTGTCTTCGTGGTTAAAAATGAGGAGAAATTATGAATTTTGAATTAACGGAAAATCAAAAGATGATTCAAGATATGATGCGTAAATTTGCGAAAGAAGAACTTGAACCCAAAGCAGTGGAACTTGATAAGACCGGCGAATTTCCCACAGAAAATATAAAAAAATTAGCAGAACTTGGTATTATGGGAATGGTTGTGCCGGAAGAATATGGTGGCGCAGGTTTCGATTTTGTCAGTTTGGCAATTGCCGTAGAAGAAATCTCCCGCGCCTGCGCTTCTACTGGTGTCATTGTTGCAGTTCATAATTCTTTAGTTTGTCATTCAATTTATACTTTCGGCACAGAAGAACAAAAAAAGCGTTTACTACCTAAATTAGCCTCCGGTGAAAAACTTGGTGCTTTTGCTTTAACTGAACCTAATGTCGGTTCTGACCCAGCGAGTTTGGAAACAACCGCAAAACTTGATGGCGATTACTATATTCTCAACGGCTCAAAACGATTTATCACTAATGCGAAAAATGCTGATGTCTTTATCGTGTTTGCAACTGCAGATAAATCTTTAGGTTATAAAGGAATCTGTGGATTCATCGTCGAAAAAGGAATGTCAGGCTTTTCTTTAGGCAAACACGAAGACTTAATGGGCTTAAGAGCAACGGGCAACTGCGAGTTAATATTTGAAGACTGCAAAGTTCCCAAAGAAAACCTTTTAGCAGAGCAAGGCAAAGGATTCAAAATCGCCTTGGGTATTCTTGATGTCTCAAGAATTGATATTGGAGCGCAAGCAGTTGGTATTGCCCAAGCCGCATTGGATAAATCAATCCAATATTCTAAAGAACGAAAACAATTTGGCAAGGCGATTTGTGAATTTGAGATGATACAAGCCAAACTGGCTGAGATGGCAATGAAAATTCAAGCAGCAAGGCTTTTGACTTATTATGCAGCATTCTTAAAAGATAAAGGCGTTCCGAGATTTTCTCAAGAATCATCCATTGCTAAATTATACGCATCAACCATTGCAGTAGAAGTAACGCGGGAAGCAGTGCAAATCTTTGGTGGCTACGGATATTCTAAAGATTATCCAGTAGAACGATATTATCGCGAGGCAAAATGTCTTGAAATCTACGAGGGCACTTCGGAAATTCAGAAAATTGTCATTGCGAGAAATCTGTTGAGTTAAAATAAATCATAGATAGCACAATTAAAACCTCATTTTTACTAGTGTTCATCTGCGTTTACTTTCTTATTTTTTTACCAACAAATTTTAATGAATTTCTATCAAAATTCTATGAGTTTCAAAAAATTAATCTTGACAATCAAATGTTAAGATTATGGTAATGTAAGATTTAATGTGGAAAATAAATAAAATAAGGAAGTTGCCCGAATATCAGATTGAAAAATCTCTATGTATTCGATTAAAAGGAGATGATAAAATATGCTATTGTGCCCCAGATGTCATAAGACACCGATCCGAAAATGTGAAAAGTGCGGAACTGTATATTGTCCTAATTGTGATGGTATAAAAGGTTATTCTTCCAAATGTCCTAAATGCGAAACTTATCAACTAAACAAATTTAATTCTCTTATAGAGATCTGTATTCATCAGATGTGATTTTTTTAATGAGAGCCTGCCGGACTCGTTATTTAACCATTTAGCGATTGTAAGATTTGAGGATTCTAAGATTAACTACACTGATTTCAGAAAGTCACAAAAAAAGACTATACAGAATAAGTATTGAAACTCGAAACATAATTCCTGGAAACTGATAGAAACGCATAAAGTCTTAACTTGTTGAAACTTATAGGAATTAGGTAGAGATTTCTCGATTTGCCCCGAATGGCGACAGTGTCGTGAAATTCGTGATTTAAAGAGGTTACTTCCTTTATTTTTCTGTTCACAGCGATTGACGATGTAATTAGTGTTGGAAGTTAAAGCATCTTTAATATGGTCAGCGCAGGGCTGAAAGACGAGTTGAATGATAAGACGAAAGGCGATTTAATTGACTGAGTTTGAGGCATAAACATTGGCAAAGACATAAGTAAATTAAGAAACAAGGACTTAGACATTATAAAAGATATACTTTTTGACCTATTAAGCGGTGTAAGGGATGGCTCCAGCACTGTACCCATACCGCACCCCCACAGCATTTGTTCTCTTTTGGCTTTTCGGGCTTTGAATATCAATATCTTAAGTTTTATCAGCAAATAGCCAACATCTCATTTATTTTATAAGTCAAATAAAGTCTGTTGATACCGATTCGCCATTGTAGAATTATCAAAGAACTACCACAGATAAACATTAGTGTAAATACTCAAGATTATACAGAAAACTTAGAATTTGTCAAGTATCGTTTTAAGAACTGTTCTGAAAAAGTGCTCAGGAACGAACTTACAGCGCACATTCATATCGGAGAGAATACAGCAAAAAAGGTAATATTTGGTAAGTCGGTATATTAATCAGCAAACTTAACTTTTTCAGGATTCGCTTTCAAGCATATTTTTCTTAAGCAAAAGTAATAGAAAATCATAAGTTGTTTTGATAAGTATGAATATATATATATTTCTTTTATACTCTTTGTTAGAGAAATAAGTAAATGGTAGTTTTTAGTGCGTATTCGTAAATCTCTTAATAGAATTAAGGGTTAAGTTTAGCGGCTTTGGTTTATTGCTGGGAAGTTTACTGAGTTTTTGTTCAATGTTGGAGCAATGATGTGGTCGAATCGTTTAATACATTCCAATGCTGATTCTTTAGGACGAACTTCAAATATAAAGTAAGTGTCTGAGTTTGCAAGTAGTTCAAAATAGGGTTGAAAATTAATATTTCCTTCGCCGATAATATTATGTTGGTCCCATTCGCCGTTGTTGTCGTGGATATGACAGTTTTTGATATGTTTATGATTATCCCAGAAGAATTTTAATTCTTGTTCTTTTTCTATGCCAAAGAAACGATTGATATGGCCAATATCCATTGTTAACCCAAATCTTCCGCCTAATAATTGTGGTAGCATGCTTAAAATGAACGGATAGCGAAAACCACCAACATTTTCCACACATAAAAACACTTTGGGCGGAATGTTTTTTTTGAGTGTGGATAAGGCTATGTAAAGATGTTGATTATAGAAATCAGGATAGACTTCAAAAGTTCTTAATTTTTGAGCCGAAACCCCAAAACTCATATCCGTGCCTAAATGAAAAGTTACGCGTTTGACACCAATTTCTTGTGCTTGGTGAAGCAATTTGACTATTGATTTGACAATAAAATTTTGAGTCGTGCGGTCTGGAATAAAAAACGACAGTCCTTCCGCCGCATGAAAAAGTAGGGTCAATTTATATTTTCTCAGATATTCGGCAATCGCGCGTCGATTTTTAGCACTTTGAATTTGATGTGAGAAATCAATATTATTGAGATTTAATTCCAGCACTTTAATCTTATGTTCTAAAGCAAAATCGCAAGCAGAAAGAATGTTATTAAAATCGAATAGGATTTGAATTCCTAATCGATTTTTAATTGTCTCAACAATTTTAGTTGTTTGATTAATTATACCATTAGTCATAAAGGACGAGTTTTAGAATTAGGTTTTGGTGAAAATTAGTGATAGTCTTATACGACTTCGACTCGTGCTACTTCAGGGATGGCGTCTTTAAGTGTTTTTTCAACACCTAAAGTTAAGGTCATTTGGGAAAAGGGACATTGGGCACAGGCGCCGTGTAATCGCACTTGAACTACGCCGTTATCTAAAATCTTAACCAATTCAATATTACCACCATCGGCTTGAAGTCCAGGACGAATCGTGTTTTCAATTAAGTGTTTAATTTTTTCTTTAGTTTCTTCAGTCATTTTTTTCTCCTATCCAAAGGTTATGCTCAATATTGAAAGCAGTTTATTTTTATCGCTTTATTCATTGTTTTCTCTTATTTTGACTTTTCGTCGAGTTTAAGATAACACAGAGTTAAAACATTATCTTCTACTCGGTCAAATTTGATTTTCTCCGAAACGAACTTTTATTATCTGGATTGAAGAACATTTCGGAAAAACAGAGAACAATTAATTATGGCATATAAAATTGTAAATTTAAATTTTCATATTGTCAAACATTTTATTATTCAGGGGTTGAGTGAGGATAATCTTTTCCGCAACAGAAATCTTTACTGGTTGACCTTGATTATCGCTATATCGTGCGCAAATTCCAGCAGCCAAAGATAAAATCTTTTCATTATGAATAATATTTATTTGGTTGGGATTTCGGATTAGGACAACCGGGCCGGGAACATCTAAGGGCTGTAAGACTAAATCATCGGGCATTTTTAATTGTAACAACTGCTGATTTTCTTTTTCATCTCGGCCAACAATAATTTTTAGCGGAGGCAGTTGCTCATTTTCTAAAGACCGAACCCGAAAATGGCGACCGAACTTCAAAAGTTCAATATCATTTAAGGAAACCTCATTATAAAACAAGGCATCACGCAGACGTTTGCTAAATTGGCTATCAGTTAAAAGACAACCGCCAGCCGGTTGGGGAATGTCTTTAATATTATACTGCCGGGCTAACAATAATTGGGTTTTTCGGGACCGGCCTTGAATATTGAGTAATCGGCTTCGGTCAATTAATCCTTGGGTTTCCAGAATCGTTGGTTCTAACAATTGGGCAGAGAGTGGTCGTAATAGTCGGCCGGTTAAACCGGCTTCGCGTTCGATTAATTTAAGAGACTGTCGGTTTTGTGACATTGGTCTTTCGCCTAAGACTTCGCCAGTAAAGACAAAATCAGCGCCGATAGATTCCATCAGTTCTTTACTCTTCTTTAACATATAGATGTGACAATCGATACAGGGATTGAGATTTTTGCCATAGCCGAATTTCGGATGCTGGATTAATTTGATATATTCATCACCAAACCAGATAATACGTAAATCAATGTTAAGTTCTTGGGCTATTGCTCTTGCGCGATGAGAATTATCAAAAAAGGGTGAGACAAAACAGACCGCAACGACTTTAATATTTAACGAATTGACCAGATGTAGTGCTAAAATACTGTCTAAACCACCAGATAAAAGGCCAATTCCAGTAAGTTGCTTTTGAGCATTGGAGTTTTGCATTTTTATTAGTATCTGAAAATTAATTATAAAATACGACTTAAGAAATTGCAAGATTAAAGATTGGTTTGTTATTTTTAATAAGACAGATAACTATTAGACTTTCATTTTTTATTATCTAAGCGCTAAATTTTAGAAGGAACTCCATTCCAATATTTTTTATTGTTTAACTAATATCTTGATAACTACACCATCTTTCTCTTAAGATACTTCACATAAGTTCTACAATATCTTGACGCTCCATCTTTTCCTTAAAATTCTTTGCACAGGTGTTACAATATCTTGACTCCGCTAACTTTTCATTTTAGTTTTCTTAGATATATAAAATGATAAAGAGGGTAGCGACAAGAGTTCTGTTAAATTTTCTTTTCTTCATTAGGAGTGTTCTTCTTTTCTTATTAAAAATTGTCCATCATAAGAGATATACCTTTATTTTTACCATATCAAGTCGAAATTTACACAAAATATTATGTACTACCTTAAAGCGAATAATAGTTGACTATTGATTTTACTCAGTTATACTGATATTAAAAAATTAAGTTACTATGGTTTTTATTTTGCAAAGAGGTAAATTATGATTTTGATAGATAGAATAATCAATAAATATTTTGTGCTGGGCATAATCGTGTTATTCGGATTTTATTATGTGTTGGCAAATGATATGAGTTCAAGAACTAAAGAGTTAGATATTGAAACCGGTATTGTTTTTAGTGGATATAATGATGTGCAAATTCCCAGGTCAACTGGAACTCGTTTTTCGCTTTCCCAGCAACTTAAAATTAACCCAGAGGTTTTTATACGAGCAAGATTCAATTTTGTTGTTAACCCTAAGCATACAGTATCAGCCTTGATTGCTCCGCTTCGACTGAAAGCAACTGGTTCGGTTGATTTTCCGCTAAGATTTCAAGACACGGTTTTCCCTGCTGGTATAACACTTAATGCGGTCTATCGTTTCAATTCGTATCGTCTAACCTATCGTTATAATTTCGTTAATAAAAGCAACTTCATCTTAGGCGTGGGTTTGACGGCCAAAATTAGAGATGCTGAGATTAGTCTCGCAAGTCATAATATTAAGTCGAAAAAGACGAATATTGGCTTTGTGCCGCTAATTAATTTCCAAATGCAATATTGGCTTAAAGAGAAATTTAATTTACTTTTAGATGGCGATGCCCTTGCTGTAGCACAGGGGCGGGCTGAAGATATTTTCATTGGTGGCACATATAAGGTCTCGGATAATCTGAGAATAAAATTAGGTTATCGGGTAATCGAAGGTGGTGCGGATGTCGAGGAAGTCTATAACTTTGCATGGCTTAATTACGGTATCCTTGGCATAATGTTAAAAATCTAATGATAGGTTGAATTCTTAAATTTCTTAAAAAGATTTTGAGTAAATGGCAAAAGTTTTAGTTACCGGAGCCAACGGGTTTATTGGCAGTCATATTGTAGAAGGATTGTTAGAGAAAAAATATCAAGTGCGAGCTTTGGTAAGAAAAAGCGCAAATTTGCAGTGGATAAAAGACCTGCCGATTGAGATTTTTTATGGTGCGATTAGTAATTATACAGACCTACTCAAAGCAGTTACTGACATTGACTTTGTTATTCACTGTGCAGGAGCGACAAAAGGAATTACAGAAAAAGATTATACAACAGCAAATGTTATTGGCACCCAGAATCTATTAAAAGCCTGTCTGGAATATAATCAGACGCTTAAGCGGTTTATATTTATCTCGACCATTTCCGCGGTAGGACCGTCGCCAACTCATTGGCCGATCACTGAAACTAAAACTTGCACTCCCGTCAGTATCTATGGAAAGACGAAGTTACAAGCCGAGTCTGAGGTGTTGGCGATAAAAGACATAGTTCCCTCCGTAATTCTTCGTCTCTGTGCAATATACGGACCACGAGACCATGAAATGCTTGCTTTTTTTAAGTTTCTTAATATGGGCATTTGTCCTGTTTTCGGTGGTTTGGTTTCGATGTGTTATGTAAAAGATGTTGTTTCAGCAACAATGTTATGTTTAGAAAAAGAGATTTTGTCAGGAACGATATATCATATCTCGGACGGTAAATGTTATAATGTTATTGATGTTGCGAAAGTTATAGAAACGATACTGGGCAAAAAGGCCATTAAAATAAAAGTTCCCAACGCGATGCTTAAACTCTATGCCGATATAATTAATTTCTTTAGACCTAATTCTACGGTGCTAAATTCTGATAAGATTAAAGAACTTATTCAACCATGTTGGGTTTGTGATATTGATAAAATAAAGACTGAGATTGGATTTATGCCACAATATAGTTTAGAGCAAGGATTAAAAGAGACGATTCAATGGTATAAAGAACATCATTGGCTCTGAGAATAAATTGGAAAGTGTAACAGTGATTGTTGTCGAAATTATTTAAAACAAAATGAATCGTACTGAACAACTTCAGAAGTTAGAGGAGATTTTAAGAAAAAAATCAGTCCGCTTAATTTATGATGTGATTAAAAGTGAAGGCGGTCTATGCCGAGTCAAAAACCAATATTATCTGATTGTCAACCGTAATTTGACCTTAGAGCAAAAAATTGCTCTTTTATCTAAAAGTTTATTAATTTTAGAGAACAATACAAAATCTTCATTCTCGGGCTCTCAATAAAAATCCCAATAGGTTATTTCTCTACTGCTATTATTAGTAAATAAGATAGAGTGTTTTTTTCCCTTTTTAGATGTGATATAATTGAAAGAATTTTTATTCGAAATGCAAAACTATTACGATACGCCCCTAATTTCGGGTGAGAATTTAATAATTAAAAAATATTCTTGTTTTCTTGGATGAACTTTATAGGTGTCTTAATAGTTTAGATAGACTATCACGATGTTAGGCGTATATTTAAAAATTAGTAAATGGGTATGATTTTTTGATGAACTTTATTGGTGTTTTAATAGTTGAGTTAGGCTATCACGATGTTAGGCGTATATTTAAAAATTAGTAATAGGCATGATTTTTTGATGAACTTTATTGGTGTTTTAATAGTTGAGTTAGGCTATCACGATGTTGGGCATATAAAGAAAAATATTCAGGTTTTACTGGTTCGGCTCGAGGCGGAATTATTTTTAATGGATTAACCCATTGTCCATTGCGCAAGATTTCAAAATGAAGATGCGGTCCGGTGGCTAACCCGGTTGCACCAACATAACCAATAACTTGCCCTTGGTAGACTTTTTTGCCAGTTCTTATGCCGGCACCAAAACCACTTAGATGGCCATAGCGTGATTTGAATCTTTGAGCATGAGCAATCTCGATTAATCGACCATAACCTTGTTTCCAACCAGCAAAAGTAATCGTGCCATCGCCAATCGCAGATACAGGAGTTCCTTGGGGCGCAACATAATCAACACCGTGATGGGGACGGACAATTCTTAAAATCGGATGATATCTTCTTTTACTAAAAAAAGAACTGACGCGAGAATAGCGCAAAGGTGATTTTAAGAATGCTTTGCGCAAAGATTTACCTTCTTTGTCATAATAGTCTTTATTTCCTTTGGGGTCAATAAAATAAAATCCATAGAAATCGCCAATTCTTCCTTTATACCTTACTGCTTTTATTTGTCCATATGCAACGCATAACGAATCAACATATTTTTTTTCTACTAATACAAAGAAAGAATCACCGGTCTGGGTTTCTGTAAAAAAATCGATTTCCCAGGATAATATATCTGCATAATCAGATACCAGTTCTGCAGTTTCTCCTTGGTTAAGCATTGACTCGTATAATGACGAGGATATCGCACCTTTTACTAATTTAGGTTCGGTTTGGACATTGATATACGCCATTGCAACCGAAGGGGTGTCATTTTGTAGGCGGATGAGATAAATGTTAGCATAATTTTTCTTATACTCGATTTTTATTAAAGTATCGTTCTGATAAAAAAACTTAAAAGTATCTGTGGTTCTAATGCTTTTGAATGGAAAGTTTATCAGTGAAAGCGATTTCATTATTTTTTCATTAGTTGATGGCAAGATTCCTACGCGGTTTAAGAGTGTGCTTAGAACTTCACCGGACTTAATTGTGTAATTTTGTATAGCAATTTTAGGCTTTACTGGCTTATGGGTGGGCTTTTGACTGCAACTCCCAATTATCAATGATAAGGCTAAAAGTGATTGGTAAAAAACAATGCGCGTGATACGAACAATGAATGACATCATTAAGGCGTTAACCGGTATCGGTCGCGGGGAAATAGACTTGCTTCGCGAATATTTTTAAGATTTAAAATCTGTTGAGTTAATCGTTCAGTGCCGATAGCAAGTCCACCATGGGGTGGCATACCGAATTTAAAAATCTCAAGATAAAATTCAAAATTTTCTGGGTTTAATCCAAATTTTTTCATATTTTCCACAAGCATATAATAATTATGGATACGTTGACTTCCAGTCGTTACTTCCAAACCTTTATACAGCAAATCAAACCCTCGAGTTAAACCGTTTTCCGCAGGCATTGTGTAGAATGGCCTGGCTTCAGCGGGATAATGAGTGATATAGATAAAATCAGAATTAAATTCTTTTTTCGCGTAGTCACAAATCAATCGTTCTGCTTCGGGGTCTAAATCACCTTCTGATGCCATCTGCTTATGATACTTGTCTTTAAGAATTTTTATTGCTTCAGATAATCTTAATTGGGGAATGTCGTTGATTTCGGGTAATTCGGCGTTGTGTAATTTTAGTTCTTCGGCGCAGTTTTTGCGCAAAGACTCAAAAATATACTTCAAGAGTCTGATTTCTTGATTTATTACATCTTGTTCCGAATCGATAAATCCCATTTCAAAATCGAGACTAAGATATTCATTAATATGGCGAGAGGTCGCATGGTCTTCAGCGCGATAGACAAAACCGATCTCAAAGACTCGTTCATAGCCAGCGCCGACCAGCATCTGCTTATAAAATTGTGGGCTTTGGGCTAAATATGCCTTTTGTTCAAAATACTGAATCGGAAAAAGATTAGTTCCACCTTCAGTGCCCGCAGAAATTATTTTAGAAGTATGGATTTGGAGAAATCCATCATTGCGCAGAAAATCAGCAAATGCCCGAACAATTTCGGCTTGGATGCGAAAGATACTTCCTAATTCCGGATTTCTTAAACTAAAAGGTCGATGGTCAAGAATTGTGTCTATCTTTACATTAGTTAATTCTGTTGCGCGGTTGACCTCAAATGGTAAAGGAGCAATACATTTTTCAATTACTTCGATGCTGGTTACTTCAACTTCATAGCCACCAGGGGCTTGTTTTTCAACTTTGGGTTTACCATAGATAGTGACGACGCTTTCTCGTTCAATATCAGAAATATCGATTTTCGGGTCTAAAACAATCGTTTGAACAATTCCGGTTCGGTCTCGCAACAATATAAAATTGATTTTTCCTAAAGCGCGGATTTGATGAACCCAGCCTTTAAGCATTATGGTTTCACCAATATGATTTTTGACTTCGTTGGCAAGCGTTCGCTTCATAATTTTTATATTATAGTATTATATAGTATTAATTGACTTTTCAATCACTATCTGGGCTCCACAGTCAGCGGTTTGTGGTTTCCTAATTGGGCGATTGCTATTTTTGAAAAAAGATTTAATCATTATTTAATATCCTATTTAAATTTTTTAAGATGTCAACAAAAAGTATTAGCAACTTCTAAAAGATAAATTTTTATTTTCCGCAAACATCCGTAAAACCGACTTCATTCTGATTAACAAAAGTCTATTTACCCCGGTCAGGTTTGAATATAACACTATATAATTAAACATTTTTTGTGTCCTATCGCCCGTTTTCCAATGCTCACACGGTAGCGTCACGAATTTGGGTAAATTCTTTTTCTTCCACAAAGGCTTAACTAACTATAACTCTTGACTTTTTATTTTTATTGATGATAATAGTTTTTATGACATCTTCAATTAAATACGATGACCGAGGAAGTCTCCATTCATCTAATCCTAATAAATTAAAGGCATTAACAGATGCAGATTTTATTGACCTTAAATATGTTGACCTTTTAGGAAAATTAAGACATCTTACTTTTCCCATATCCTATCTGAGGATTGCTAAAGAAAAAGGTGTCGGGTTTGATAGTTCTTCTTTAAGAGGCTTTAAGCGAACGGAACGGAGTGATTTAATCTTAGTGCCAGACGAAACTTCGTCTTTTGTTGACCCCCTTTTTTCTGCAAAGACCTTATCATTTTTTGCTAATATCTATTATCCCTACAAGTTCCGAGACGAGACAAAAGCTGCTAATTATGCTATGCGCCAACGATATGAAAAAGACTCAAGATGGATTTTACAAAAAGCGGTTGATTTAATTAAGAATGAAATGAAAGTAGATAGAATTTTATTCTTACCGGAACTTGAGTTTTATGTCTTTACCCATATTTCGGCAATAAGTGGTGGAAATCGAATTGGTGAACAGTTCATCTGGGAGGAACAATTTTCTGACCTGAAATCAAAATCTTATCTTAGTGTTCTTCAAGAGGCAGTGGCAATTTATAGTGATGAGCGAACTTCAGGCATAACCGGTTCTTATCATCAGGCACCACCGGCTGATGTTTATGCTGAAGACCGTAATCAATTAGTCAAAATGCTTGAAGGTTGTGGCGTGAAGGTAAAATATCACCATCATGAAGGTGGTGAATTTGGTCAGTCCGAGATTGAAATAATTTATAATGAACCGTTGTCAACAGCGGACAACATTGTAATTGCTAAATACATCATAAAAAATTATTTTTATCGACTGAATAAATTTGCAACCTTTATGCCGAAACCACTTAAAAATCGCCATGGTTCAGGACTGCATTTTCATCATATTCTGGAGCGAGAGGAAAAATCTCTATTCAAAGGTAGAAACGGAAGTCTTTCTCAATTGGGCGAGAATTATATTAAGGGCATTTTGTCGCATCTGGCTTCACTTTGTGCTTTTTGTAATCCCACAACTAATTCGTATAAACGATTAACTGGCGGTTTTGAAACTCCCCGTGCGCCAACCGTGGGGTTTGCGGACCGAACTTCAGCAATAAGAATACCGGGCTATGCGGAAGATTTTCCCATTGAATATCGGGTGAGTGATGCTACTTGTAATCCCTATTTAGCCTTAGCTGCTTTGCTTTTAGCCGGTCTGGATGGAGTGAGAAATAAAGGAAATTTAAAATTTAGTAGAATTCCAAGTTCTTTAAAATTTGCCGTGGATGCCTTAAAAAATGATTCCGCATATTTGACCCGCGATGAAGTCTTTCCTCAAGAAGTCATCGAGTTTTGGATTGAAACCAAATCCGAGGAAGCCCAAGAGATTAACCTGACACCCAGTCCCATTGAATTCGTTTATTATTTTGATTTGTAAGAATGTTCCCATTATTTTGATTTATAAAAGCGTTCTCAAGGAAGAAGATTTTTTAATCTCTTCTGAGTTTTCTTTATATGCTATCTTTTCTTAAACCGGCTTACCGCGATATCATCGATATTCTTGTTGTTGCGGTTGTCTTCTTCTATTTTTTAAGGTTTCTTAAAGGCACACGGGCTTTAAGAATGTTTTATGCATTGATTATTATTCTGGTGCTTTCGGTGGTTGTGCGCTGGCTTGATTTTAAGGCGCTGGGCCTAATTGTTGATTCATTAAAGACAGTCTGGGTGGTTATTTTTGTTATTTTATTTCAGCCAGAAATTAGAAATGCTCTGGCTCGATTCGGTCGGACCCGGGCTTTTCGGTTTTTGCTTAAGCCAGTATCAGATAAAGAGATAATAGAAGAAATTCTTAGTGCTTGCGCAATTTTAAAAGAACGGAAGTATGGTGCGCTAATTGTGATTGAACGCCAAATCGGGTTAAAAGATTTTATTGAAACCGGCACAAAGATTGAAGCAAGAGTTTCTTCTCCCCTCCTTATTTCTATCTTTAATCCAACTTCACCATTGCATGATGGCGCTTGTATTATTTCTGGTGACCAGATAATTGCGGCATCTTGCACATTACCTTTAAGCGAACCCGGTGCTGGTCTTTTTTCCAAAGGTGTTTTTTGGGGAATGCGGCATCGGGCAGGAATTGGGATTACCAATGTCTCAGATGCAGTGTCAATTATTGTTTCAGGCCAAACCGGTAATATTTCGTTTGCGGAAAAAGGCAGAATTGATTCTGACTTGACAATTACCCAACTTCAAGATAAACTATCAAAAACAATTAGTAAATAGTAAATGATGATAAATTACTACAAAAGTAAAAACAGATTTTTGGTTCGTTAATTTTATTTTATGAAACCAAGATTAGTTAAATTAATTGTTAGTCTCGGTATTTTCGTAGTCGTTTTAGGGGTTTATCTCTATTCGATTGCACCGACAGCTTCATTTTGGGATTGTGGCGAACTTATTGCTTGTTCTTATATTCTTGGAGTTCCCCATCCACCGGGCACACCGTTATTTGTAATGTTGGGAAGAATTTTCTCATTAATTCCTATTGCTCGGGAATATGCTTTTCGAGTGAATTTCTTAACTGCGCTTTTTGGAGCAATTTCCTGTGTTTTAGTTTATCTTGTTATTTTCAAACTTATTTCTTTACAGAAAGCGGGTCAGATGCTTCGTCAGAGGATACCATATTTACCCCATATTGCCGGCATTGCCGGTGCAATCGGATTAGCCTTTGCTTATTCTTTCTGGGATAATTGTGTTGAAACCGAAGTATATACCCCTTGTGTCGTTGCGGCATTATTAGTAATTTATTTGGAATTACTGTGGCGGGATAAGGTTGAAGCCGGTGTCGGTGATAACCGAATAGTATTATTTGCAATTTATCTTTTATTCTTATCTGCCGGTATTCACTTTACGCCGTTAATGCTACTTTTTCCATTAATCATCTTTGCATTTATTGTTGACCGCAAATCTGTCCTACAACTTCACATTATTGAATTAATCGTGCTTTTTTTGATTATAGTAGCCATTGCAGGTTTAGACTTAATTGACTATTTTGTATTATTCTTAGCCTCACCAACTGTCTCGGTCATTCAAATATTACGAACCAATTTCTTATTGTTCATTGTCTTTGTAGCGGTCTATGCCGGTTATCTTTACTATCTTCACACTCGCAAAAAACTTGACAGTCGGTATGTGTTTTGGGGTTTAATATTTATCTTTCTTGCCGGCACGGTTCAATTTTATCTTATTGTCCGGGCTAAGCAAGAGCCATCAATTAATGAAGTCAATCCGCAAAAATGGGAAGATTTTGTCAGTGTGCTGAAACGGGAACAATACGACCCAATGAAACTCTATCCGCGCAAAACTCAGTTTTTAACGGAAAACGATTATCGAAATTATCCCAATAGTTATCCGGCTTATGGTTTAGTTAGAGCCTACTTTGAGCAGATAAAATTTTATGTGCGGTATTTGCTCTGGCAATGGGGCAATGAAAGATATTTTGACATCTTTTATCGAATTCGCTGGCAGGCACTAATTGGCATTATTCCTATTATTCTTGGATTTTACGGTATGTGGGACCATTTTCGAAAAGACCGCAAGTCCTGGTGGTTGATCTTTTTATGCTTTTTAGTAGCATCTTTAGGCTTGATTACTTATCTTAATCTGAAATATTCGCCATCAGACCCAAGAGAACATCTAAAATATCGTGAAGTCCGAGAGCGTGATTACTTTTTTGCTTTCTCATTTGTCTTCTTTACCATTTTTATTGGACTGGGATTTAATGCCTTGCTTAATTATTTAATTCCCAAATTAAAATTCCATAGGATTTATACTAAAGCGGTTGCGGGATTATGCGTTGTCTTTATGTTTATTCCAATGTTCTTTAATTATGGTACGGTTACGCGTCGGGGAAATTGGATTCCAGCAGAATACGGCTATAATATGTTAATCTCGTGTCAGGGAGAGAAGAGTATTCTCTTTACGAATGGTGATAACGATACCTTTCCTCTTTGGTTTGTGCAAGAAGTGCCGAACCGCATTGCTAATTATGACCCGAAATTTGGTAAAAATGTCGCAGTTGCCAATCTTTCGCTATTAAATACTAACTGGTATGTCAAACAACTTAAAAAATGGGGTGCGCCGATTTCGTTCTCTTTAGAGGAAATTGACCGATTGCCTCAAGGCTTTATGGGTGAAGGTAGAAGAACTTTTCTTTTGAAAGATATCATGCTTCGAGATATTATTGCGACTAATGCCGGCATTAAACTCAAATGGCCTGAGGATTATGCTTCGTCAGCCGAAAAATTTATGGCCAAGGTGATGGACAATTATAAAGAAGGCGTGATGCCCATTTATTTTGCGACAACTGTTGACCGGGCAGAAAATCTCAAAGATGTTGAGCCATATCTGCGTTTAGAAGGTATGGTTAACCGCGTTACCAATGTTAAATCGGCCAATCAAATCGATGTCGCCCGAACCGAGTATCTGGTAAATGAAGTTTACAAAATGAATAGTATGCTTGACCCCAAAGTGGTAAAAGATGAAAATACCAAAGGTCTCTTCTTAAACTATATTGCTAACTATGCGGCATTGGCACAAGAATATCAAAGAATGGGCAACTTAGATTTAGCCATTGCTACCTTGAGCAAGACCTTAAAATTTGATATTGAACCGCAAAGAAAAGTTCCCATCTATTATAACCTTTCGGTATTTTCGATGTTAAAACAAGATTATAATAATGCGCTTGCCTTTTTAGATTCTGTAGAAAGACAAGGCATTTCAGACCCAGATTTAATGCTCAGAAGAGGGTGGATATATCAGAGTCAGGGCAATTATTCTTTAGCCGAGCAGTCTTATCAAAAGGCAAGGACTATAGCACCCAATCAACCCGAACCAGTGCAAAGTTTAGTTAGTTTATATACAGAAAATTTGCGCGATACGGCAAAAGCAATTGCAGTATTACAAGATTGGTTGACGCGTAATCCCAAAGATGCGACCGCACAACAAATCTTACAGTCCTTAATGCCTAAAACCCCAACCCTTCCTAAATCAAAGTAATCAAAGATCATTAAGTCGTTAGCCATTAGTCATTAGTTTTTGGTAAAGAATTTTTGCTGTGGAATTCTCTTGACCATCTCAGCGTGACATATTATGTTAGTGTTAAGTTTTGAGTTCAGAGTTTTCCAAAATGCATGAGTTCACGATAACGCAGTCAATCCTAAATCAAGTTTTAACTACGGCGCAAAAGCATAAGGCTAAAAGAATCAATAAAATCAAACTCCAAATCGGCGAAGGTTCAGCAATAATACCAGAGTGTGTAAGGTTCTATTTTGACCAGATAAAAATCGGCACCATTGCAGAAAATGCCATCTTAGATTTTGAAAAGATTCCTGTCAAAGTTCAGTGTCCTCAATGTAAAAAAGAATTTTTAGGACTGGAAATTACCTGCAATTGCCAAAAGGGTGTAGAAGTTGTCTCGGGCCAAGAGATGATTATTGAATATATTGATATTGAGTAATAAGAAAATAATATAATCCAATATAAATCTTACTACCATCTAAAAAGTTATACATATAGTTTAATAAAAAATTGACCATTTTTTTCATTTAAGTCTTTGAAACAAAATGTGATATTCAAAAATAGGTATAACTGGATGGTATGATTCCCTCCGCTGAGGGGTATGTTTTGAAGGTTATGGAAAAGGTTTTCTTAAAGCGCGCCTCAAACCATTTTTAGCACCTTGGCTAATACCGCATTTCTTAAACCATCAGTAAAAGCAGCTATGCGTAGGTTCATTAAAGTGGCTTAAAGCACATTTTCCCGATTGCCTAATAGGTCGTGGTTACCGAGATGAAAATGCGTCTCATTGCGCAAAGCAGGTGCTTTATTCAGAAAAATTTTATTATCGTAGTTATAAAATTCTCATCAGAAACTTTTTAATTGCAGTAAGGTTTTTAACAAGGTCGAATTACTTATGTCAAAATAACATTCAGTAAAGTTTTTTGGTCTTTTGTTGTTATGCTTTTTATTATGCGTCAATGTGAGTCAGCCCAGGTATTTTCAGTTTCATCGCTTTCTTTTATTGTTATACTTTTACTAAGTGTCAATATCTTTGAATACCGATTAAAAAGCACACGGAAAAGGTCAATTTTTTGATTGAATAGGTTGAACTGGCTAAATATTTTGCTTATTTTTTTCTGTGACACTTTTCCAGCACGGTCTTTAAGTGATTATTGACAATTGCTAAATCCTAAATATAATAGTATATTGCTATAAATCAGTAATGATTTATAATTTTAGCAGGAAAGGCGGAATTAGTAGTTTGGCAACAGGTAAAATAAAGTGGTTTGATGAAAAAAAAGGCTTTGGCTTTATCGAAGCAGAAGACGGTAGTGGCGATATTTTTGTGCATTACAGCGATATCGTTGGTGAAGGTTATAGAACCCTTCGAGAAGGCGAAAGAGTTCAATACGAAGTAGAAAATACGCCCAAAGGTAGAAAAGCGGTTAAAGTATCCAAACAGTAAGATTTTTATCTAAGGTGCGGGATTAATTTCTCCAGCACCAAAATTATATTTATCCATCTTACACCAAAAGATGGATATTTCCTAACCGAACATTTTTAAGACCACAACTCTGGGCAATTTTTAATGCCTGTTCTGCTTGGCTTTTGGTAGTTATCGGCATATCAGAAAAATAGAAACAAGGATAAAAAGCCAAAAGTATCCACGGAATATTTTTGTCAATATTAGCAATAAATTGAGCAATCTGGGAAATTTCAATCTGGTCAATGTAACCAGGAATTAATAAGGTCGAGATAATAAGGAGTGGAGGTTTGGGTCTTCGGTAAATATATTTGGCGACTTTTTTAATATTTTTTAGTGTTTGTTTATTGGAAACACCACATAAAGCATAATTTAATGCTTCATTATAGGCTTTAAGGTCAAATTTAATACAACCACCGCTGTTTAATGATAAATCAATTATGCGATTTAATAAGGTTTCAGTCATAGCACCATTAGTTTCCCAACAAATGGGAAGAGGTCTTGGAATTTGCGTCAAAATTTGTTCAGATACCTTGATAGCAAAAGGTAGATTAGGTCCTGGGTCACCACCAAAAAAACAGAGGCAAAAGGTTTTATTATCTACCGCATCTACTAATTCTTGAAAACTAATCATTCGGGTTGGTTTTTCTCGATAATGCCAGTTTTGGCAGAAGAGACAGTTAAAATTACACGAGCAGAAAAAAACCGCTAAGTTTTTATAACCATATGTCGAATTAGGTAAATAGGCATATGGGGCAGAATCTGAAATATTAGCCGAGCAAAATCCTTCAGCAACACAATTAGTCGGTAGTGGGTCATAATACCACTGAAGATAAGTAAAATCTTTTGATGCACCAACTAAATTACCGCTTATATTCTTATATATATTACAATAACCCGTTTCAGCCTCACCGAGAATACATTGATTAATACATTGACCACATTTTAAGCCTCCTTTGGTTCGAGATGGTCTTAATGGTAAATTGAATTTGATGCGACTTCTTTGATGAATCAAATCAATCTTATCTTTTATTTTTAGGAAATGCGTTCTAATACAATCAACACAAAAACTTAAATATTGAGAAATAACCGGCGAGTTTTTTTGGCAGAGTTGGCATTGTGCCATATATAAATGGTAAAACAAAAATCTATGTTCTGTCAATTGTAATCTCCCAAGCACTTTAAGAAATCGTCACGATTGTAAAGGAACGAAAATCCGTAATGTCAACCAACGACAATTTATAGAAGAGTCTTTTTTTGTGTTTTGCCGTGAAATTCTGCGGCGTCTGTTAGTTTTTCTTTTTTGGGCTAAAATTCGCTTCATCTTGGTTAGACTTGTTGGCGCTTAGTATAACAATGATGTTTTGCAATCTATATTAATAAAGACTTTAGTGAAATCCTTATAGTATAACACTGATATTTTGCAATTTATATTAAAAGACTTTTGAAGTCCTCAAAAAAACACTTGACTAATTTTGAATTTTCAGTATACTAATCGATTATTGCCAATTTTGGTGATATGTTAAAATTATGTTAAAGAAACAAGAAAAGATTAGAATTAAACTAAAAGCCTACGACCATCGGATTTTAGACCAGTCGGCAAAGGATATTGTTGATGTTGCCCGGCGCACTGGTGCCTTGGTCTCAGGACCAATTCCTTTGCCCACAGAACGCAGTCTTTTTACAGTATTACGTTCACCGCATGTGGATAAAAAGTCGCGAGAACAGTTTGAATTAAGAGTGCATAAACGACTGATTGAAATCTCAAATGCAACACGCGAGATGGTCGATGCTTTGATGAAGTTAGAAGTGCCGGCTGGCGTTGAAGTGGAGATTAAATCGGCATGATTGGTTTAATTGGTCGAAAAGTTAGGATGTCACAATTGTTTTCTGATGCGGGAAAGGTGATTCCCGTGACAATTGTTAAAGCCGGTCCTTGCTTTGTAGTCCAAAAAAAGACCAAAGAAAAAGACGGCTATGATGCCTTACAATTAGGTTTTGAACCAAAACCCAAGGCCAATAAACCAATCACCGGCCATTTTAAGAAGAGTAATTTAGAACCGATGAAGGTTCTGAGAGAGATTCGATTAACTGATAATGAGATTGAAAAGTATGCAGTTGGTCAAGAATTACGAGTAGATGTTTTTAGTGAAGGTGATTTAGTATCTGTAACTGGTTTAACCAAAGGTCGTGGTTTTGCTGGTGGGATGAAGCGATGGGGTTGGCATGGCGGACCTGCCTCGCACGGTTCAATGTCGCATCGCCGAATCGGCTCGCTCGGTTCTGGTAGTTCTCCAGGACATCCTTGGCGAGGCCGAAATTTACCTGGTCATTACGGTATGGAAAAAGTGACGATTAAAAACCTTAAGATTGTTAAAATTGATAACGAGAATAATCTTTTATATATTAAAGGCGCAATTCCTGGTTCTTCGTATACGCCTGTAATTATAAAGAAACAATGAGTAAAATAAGCGTGTTAATGGTATATATTAAAGGCGCAATTTCTGGTTCTTCGTATATGCCTGTAATTGTAAAGAAACAATGAGTGAAATATTATCTTTAATGGTAGAAACTATTATTAAAGGCATAATTTCTAGTTTTTCTCATATGCCTGGAATTGTAAAAAAACAATGAGTGAAATAAGCGTGTTAATGTCATACACAATCAAAAGGTGAAGTAAAATGTATGCTGATTTATTAGCCGTTGACGGCACAGTGAAAGATAAAATTGAGTTATCCGAACTTGTTTTTGGCCAAGCAGATAATAATGGATTGATTTGGGAAGCAGTCTGTAATTATTTGGCTAATCAAAGACAAGGCACGGCTAAGACGAAAACTCGAGGTGAAGTTCGGGGTGGTGGTAAAAAACCCTGGGCGCAAAAACATACTGGTCGGGCTCGAGTTGGTTCGATTCGTTCACCCATTTGGGTCGGCGGCGGTATCGTTTTTGGTCCGCAACCACGAGATTATTCCTATAAAATACCGAAAAAGAAAAAGAGAAAAGCAATGTGTGTTGCTTTGTCGATGAGACTGAGACAACAAGGAATCAAATTTGTTGAAGATTTTGAACTGGAAAGTCATAAAACTAAAGAGATGTTAAAAATACTTAAAAATTTAGGATTAAATTCTGGCAAAACCATTTTTGTTAATGATACGTTTTCACAAAATATGATTTTGGCAAGTAGAAATATTCAGAATCTGGAATTAGTTTCAGCTCAGGATTTAAATATTTATGATTGTGTTGTTGCAGATAATCTGGCATTCACTCAAAAAGGGCTCTTGGCATTACAGAAGCGTTTAGTTAAAGAGGAAGCGTAAACTATGATTGACCCGACCAAAGTAATTATTCGACCGATTGTAACAGAAAAATCGGAACGATTGAAGGCAGACAATAGTCAGTATGTATTTGAAGTTGGCCGAAAGTATAATAAGATTGATATTAAAAGAGCCGTGGAGGAAGTATTCCGGGTTAAAGTCGAAAAGGTTCGAGTGATGAATTATTATGGTAAACCGAAACGAATGGGTGTTTTTCAAGGTAGACGCTCCGAATGGAAAAAAGCCATTGTGACCTTAAAACCAGGACAAAAGATTGAAAGTTTGGAACGATAAAATGGATATGATTATAGGATTTATTAATGTGCACATCAAGATATTAGAAATTAATCTGGTATTAAGCAACGATTATAATCACATAAGGAAATAGTTTATGGGAATTAAAACTTATCGACCAACTCCGTTATCGAGACGATATTATACGGTCTCCACTTTTGAAGAGATTACGACAACAGAACCGTATAAACCGTTATTAGTTCCAGCACCGAAGAAAGGTGGCAGAAATAATCTGGGTCGAATTACTGCAAAATATCGCGGTGGCGGCGAAAAGCGACATTATCGGATAATTGATTTTAAGCGGGATAAACATAATATTGAAGCCACAGTCAAAACAATCGAATACGACCCAAATCGTTCGGCACGGATTGCTTTGGTGTGTTATAAAGATGGTGAATACCGATATATTTTGGCACCAGAAGGCTTAAAAGTGGGGGATACAATTATGTCTGGAGAATCAGCACCGATTAAACCCGGTAATGCGATGCCGTTATCCGCAATTCCGGTCGGAGTAGAAATTCATAACCTGCAACTCTATCCTAACTATAATTCGTATTTAGTTCGTAGTGCTGGAACTGCTGCCCAGATATTAGCCAAAGAAGGAAATTATGCAGTAATTAAATTGCCTTCTTCGGAAATTAGAAAGTTTTCTTTAGATTGTTATGCCACGATTGGCAGAGTATCTAATCTTGACCATAAAGAGATTTCGATTGGTAAAGCCGGACGTTCTCGTCACCGTGGCATTCGACCGCGGGTGCGAGCAGTGGCAATGAATCCAGTCGACCATCCGATGGGTGGCGGTGAAGGAAAATCATCAGGTGGTAGACATCCCTGTTCGGAAAAAGGATTAATTGCGAAAGGTAAAAAGACCCGCAAAAGCAAAAAACATTCATCAAAACTTATCCTCCAGAGGAGAAAATAATGGGACGCTCAACGAAAAAAGGACCATATATTGATGAGAAACTACTGAAGAAAATCAAAGAGATTACGGAACGCGGAGAAAGAAAAGTTATTAAGACCTATGCCCGCAGGTCACAGATTCCACCCGAATTTGTCGGTCATACCATTGCCGTGCATAATGGAAATCGATTTATTCCGGTTTATATTACCGAAAGAATGGTAGGTCATCGTTTAGGTGAGTTTGCACCAACGAGAACCTTCCGCGCTCATTCTGGCCAGCGACGAGAAAAGAAAGAAGAAGAGGAGAAAGAATAATGGAAGCAGTTGCTCGAGCCCGATACCAACGAGTGTCACCTAAGAAGATGAACCGAATTTTAAGATTAATTCGAAATAAACCCGTTCCCAAAGCAATGGCCATTCTGCGCTTTCTGCCGAAACCTTCCAAAACACCGATTGTTAAAACATTGAAATCAGCCGTAGCCAATGCGATGGTTATAGTGGGTAAAGCAAAATTAGAGGAAAAAGATTTGTTTGTTAAATCAGCAACTGCTGACCCCGGACCAATGATGAAACGATTCCGGGCCGGTCCCAGAGGTTCAGCCAATATGATTTTACGCAGAACCTGTCATATTAATATCACGGTTGCCACTAAAGAGGAGATTCGGTAATGGGCCAAAAGACACATCCCATTGGATTTAGATTAGGCATTACTAAAGACTGGAAATCTTCTTGGTTCAGTTCCAGAAACTATCGCGATTATCTTTTAGAAGATTTGAAGATTAGAAGATATATTGAAACAAAACTACAAGATGCAATGATTGCGAATATTAGAATCGAACGCGTGGTGGCGAAAACAACTATTACGATTTATACTGCTCGACCCGGCGTTGTCTTTGGTAAGGGTCGACAAGCATTAGATGCCCTCCGACAAGAAATAAAGCAACTTATTAACCGAGATGTCCAAATCGTGGTTGAAGCCGTTCGCGTACCAGAATTAGAAGCCAAATTAGTAGCAGAAAGCATTGCCCGGCAATTGGAACAACGCGTCGCCCACCGACGAGCAATGAAACGGGCAGTAACGCAAGCAATGCGATTAGGCGCTCAAGGTATTAAAGTTATGGTATCAGGTCGGTTAGCCGGTGCGGAAATTGCTCGCTCCCAATGGTATCAAGAAGGTCGAGTTCCCCTCCAAACCCTTAAAGCCGATATTGATTATTACTGTGCGGTCTCGAAAACGATTTACGGCACAATTGGTTGTAAAGTTTGGATTTATAAAGGCGATGTGACACCAGAAGCAAGGAGTTAAAACTATGTTGATGCCCAAACGCGTAAAGTATCGCAAACAACAACGAGGTCGTCGAAAAGGTAAAGCCACCCGGGCGAATAAGTTGGATTTTGGTGAAATTGGCTTACAGGTATTAGAGCCAGCCTGGATTACCGCACGACAAATTGAAGCTGCACGTATTGCCATCGCCAAATTCTTAAAAAAGAGCGGTAAGGTCTGGGTTAGAATCTTTCCGGATAAACCGGTTACGAAAAAACCAGCCGAAACGAGAATGGGAAAAGGCAAAGGAAATCCGGAATTTTGGGTTGCCGTGGTAAAACCAGGCAGAGTCATTTTTGAATTAGAAGGTCTGCCAGAAAATGAGGCCGCTGAAGCCTTAAGACGCGCAGCCAGTAAATTACCATGTAAAAGCCATATTATCCATCGAGAAGAGATAAGTTATGAGGCTTATTAAAGATTATACTCTGCAAGCACAGCTTAAATTAATGTGTATTATTGCCCGGAAAGATAATATTGGTGCCAATAGTAAGGAATAGATTATGAAACCTTCAGAAATTCGTAATATGACTAAAGAAGAAATTGCGCGGATGATAAAAGAACTGAAAGACGAACATTTCAAACTTAGAATGCGACGAGCAACAGAAGAACTTCCCAATCCCCTGCGTCTCAGAATGTTGCGACGAGATATTGCACGCTTAATGACAATTCTGAAAGAAAAGGAACAAGAACCGGCAAAAACTACTGCCGAAACTAAACCAAGGAAAGAATAATGGCAAAACAAGTAATGGGAAGAGTTATCAGTAATAAGATGAATAAAACTGTTGTCGTGATTGTAGAACGAAAAGTGTTGCATCCGAAATATAAAAAATATATTACTAAACGGACTAAACTTTATGCCCACGATGAGAAAAACGAGTGTAAAATTGGCGACAAAGTGCTTTTAGAATCGACCCGACCACTTTCAAAATTAAAACGGTGGCGAGTCGTAAGAATTTATGAATCAAATGCGTAAATTATTAAAGACAAGACATAAATAGTATGATACAAGATTTTACACGCTTGACTGTTGCTGATAATACAGGTGCGCGCGTCGCAATGGTTATTAAAGTATTGGGCGGTTCCAAAAGAAGATTTAGTTATGTTGGTGATGTCGTGGTCGTTACAATCAAAGACGCTTTACCGAATGCTCCAATTAAAAAAGGCGATAAAGCCCGAGCAGTAATTGTCCGCCAAAGAAAAGAATATCGACGCCCGGACGGAACTTATATTCGCTTTGATGATAATGCTTGTGTTTTGATTGATGATAAAGGCGAACCAAGAGGAACCAGAGTCTTCGGACCAGTAGCTCGGGAAGTTCGAGACCGCCAATACACTAAAATTGTTTCATTAGCCGCAGAGGTAATATGAGTATTAAAATCAAAAAAGGTGATTTAGTTGAAATTATCTCCGGTGAGTCAAAAGGCAAACGGGGAAAAATCTTAGAAGTCATTAAAGAAAAGGACCGAATAAGAGCAATCGTTGAAGGCGTCAATTTGGCGAAGAAACATAAAAGGACCATAAAAGCCAATCAACCCGGCGGTATTATCGATTTACCCAACCCCTTAGATATTTCCAAATTGGCTCTATTATGTCCCAAATGCGGCAAAATGACAAAAGTAAAAAGAGAAATAATTGAAGGTAAACGAACCAGAATCTGTAAACTTTGTGAGGAGATTATTGATTAATGGTGCCAAGATTAAAGGAACTGTATTATACTAAAATTAGAAAGAGTTTGATGGAACGATTTGGTTATAAAAATATCCATCAGGTGCCAAGGTTATTAAAAGTAGTGATTAATGTAGGGGCCGGTGAAGCGGTTGCGGACCCAAAAATATTAGAAGTTATCAGTGAAGATTTAGCGGTTATTACAGGACAGAAACCAGTTATCACGCGAGCACGAAGAGCAATTTCAGCATTTAAGTTAAGAGCCGGTTTACCGATTGGAGCTAAAGTTACCTTGCGGGGTAATCGAATGTATGAGTTTATTGACCGCTTCTTTAATTTTGCAGCACCACGGATTCGTGATTTTCGAGGTTTTTCGCCCGAATCCTTTGATGGTCGCGGCGGTTATACCTTAGGTATCTCAGAACAGATAATTTTCCCAGAGATTGAGGTCAGTAAAATTAAAAAAGTTTTCGGAATGGATATTACACTGGTGACGAATGCAAAACATGATGACGAGGCTAAAGCCTTATTAGAAGAATTAGGTATGCCGTTTCGAAAAGGAAAGTAAAATGGGAAAAAGAATAGACCAGATACTAATTTCACACCAGTTTAAGCGTAATCTCAAGAATTGGCCACAAGATATAAGTATAATTTTGGTATTAATAAAGGAGAATGAACAATAATGGCACGAAGATGTTTAATTGTTAAATCTCAGCGGGAACCTAAATTTGCGGTAAGAAAATATAATCGCTGTCAGCGGTGTTTTCGTCGTCGGGCCTACTATCGAAAATTTGGTTTATGCCGACTTTGTTTACGCGAATTGGCATTAAAAGGAGAAATTCCGGGTTTGCGCAAAGCGACTTGGTAAGCGTTAAATGGTAACAAACAAATTGCTAAACTACAACCAATTAAACGGGAGATAAGATATGGACCAAATTGCTGATATGTTAACACAAATACGTAATGCCTTAAAAGCGAAACATAAAGAAGTTAAAATTCCTTATACGAAACTAAAATATGAAATTGCCCGGATCTTGTTAGAAGAGGGTTATATCAATAATTTCACTGTTGGTGGGAGCAAGGTAAAAAAAACTATCAATATTCAATTGAAATATGGTGAAGATGGTAAACCTGCAATTTTCGGACTCAAACGAATTTCCCATCAATCACGCCGGGTTTATTGTAGTTATAAAGAAATTCCCTTAGCCATTGGGGGATTAGGCATTACCATTCTTTCTACACCCAAAGGCGTATTAACTGACCGTGAAGCGCGAAAAGAACGCGTTGGCGGCGAAGTCATCTGTCAAATTTGGTAATTAGAAAACTCGGTTAATGCCATTAGATAATGTTAGGTCCTTTCTGTAGTTGGCTTTTTTCTATTATGCATTCTCTGAGATTTTGTTTGCAGGTTGGGAATGCTTAAAATAAAAATTAGCCAAGGATGTATTGAGATTTAAATATAAAAATTAAGGAGTCGCTCTATGCAAAAATCATTTATTATTAGCCTATTAGTCCTCTTGGGTCTTTTTATTTTTAATATTAGTTGTGGTCCGAAAGAGGGCAATATAATTAAGATTGGTTTGATTGTGCCTATAACCGGTGATGTTAAGACTTTTGGCGAATCCGTGCGCAATAGTGTGCTTTTAGCCATTGAAGAAGTTAATCTTAAAGGTGGTATTAATGGTAAGCAGTTAAAAGTAATCACCGCGGATGACAAAAACGACCCCACCGAAGCAGCGAATGCTTGCAGCAAACTCATCAATCAGGATAAAGTTAAATTTATTATTGGTTCTGTGGCATCGAAATCTTCGATTCCGCTTTCTGAAATATGCCAACAAGCCAAAGTTGTTATGATAACTCCGACTTCAACCAATCCCAAAGTAACTGTCAGAGATAATGGCGAGCGTAAAGATTATATCTTTCGGGCTTGTTTTATTGACCCATTTCAGGGAACCGTCGCAGCAAAATTTGCCATCGAAAACTTAAAAGCCAAAACTTCGGCCATCCTCTACGATATTTCTAATGATTATGTTAAAGGACTGGCTGAGTTCTATAAAGATGCTTTTACTAAATTAGGTGGCAAAATATCGGTTTACGAATCTTATGGCAAAGATGATGTTGATTTTTCAGCATTATTAACTAAAGTGAAAGCAGAAAATCCTGATGTTTTGTTTATCCCAGATTATTATAATAAGGTAGGTTTAATTGTAAAGCAGGCACGGGCTTTAGGGATTAAATCAGTGTTTTTAGGCGGCGATGGCTGGGATTCACCAGAGATGACAAAAATTGCTGGCGATGCAATAAATGGGGGCTATTTTACCAATCATTATTCACCTCAAGACCCGAGACCTGAAGTTCAAGAATGGGTTCAGAAATACGAAAAGAAATATGGGGCAAAACCTGATGCTTTAGCAACACTCGGTTATGATGCAACATTATTACTTATCGAAGGGATTCGACTTGCCGGTAAAGATGACCCAGCATTAGTGCGTGATGCTCTAACCCGATTGTCAAATTTTCCCACGGTATCAGGAAATATAACTTTTGATGCATTTGGCAACCCAGTGAAAAATGCCGTGATTTTGCAATATCAGAACGGTGAACAAAAATATATTGCAACAGTCCAACCATAATTGAAATAATAGAGAACTCGTATAAGCCTCATAGTCATATTTTATTTTCATCTGGTCACTAATAAGATAGGTGCGTTTCGATATTGGAACTTAATCTAAAACAGATTAAAGTTAGTCATATAGAAAATCACCCCAGTCATCAGAATATAGTCAATACTCCAAAGGAAACTTCAAAGCCTTTTATCCTAAACAGGTGTGAACTCTTAAAAACTTATATCAGTTTTCCTGTTTAACCGAGTAAACGGAGTTGTAATCAAATTTTGGGGGAAAATTGAAAATTATAGTATTTTATGAGTATAATAAAGAAGTTCAGTCAACCTTTTGTGACTAAGATGTTTTATGAGATAATAAAGAAATATCATCAAATTTTGTGAAAAATTGGGACTATATTATTTTATTGGTATAATAGAAACAACAGCACTTATCAAACGAGCCACAGGCCTGTTTGACCGAGGGGGTAAAAGAGTAGGCGATTTTATCTGCTATCCTATTGATAATTCAGAGGTTAAATCATTCGGTCACTTAAAGGGTAATCTAACTATCTGTAGATTAGGCGGTCAGAAGGGTATGCCGGCGGGTTGCCGAGGGGTATGCCCCCCGGCCTGCCCCCTGGCTTGCCGACCGGCTTACCTACCAGATTATCGAGAAGGTCAATCAAGCCATCCGAAATGTTTAGTAACAAAAGACAGCGGGATGGAACATTAAAAATGAGCGATAAAAAATATGTTTATCTTTAATTTACCAGAATTTTCCCAAACATTGATAATATCTTATTTCTTATGACAACTACCCGCTAATATTGGCAGATATTCTGTGTGATATGATATTATGAAAGAATATTATCTTAATATGAAGAGCCTTACCAATTTTGAGCAAAATTTAAGTCAAGTCCCAATCCTTTTGATTTTGTAAAAAGTCCATTTCTTTGGACTACTCCCAGGTTGAAATTGAAGCCTTTTAGGGCAAATCTAAAATTTGTTTTAATACTGATATTTTTGAAGTCAGTTTCAAAGGTAAGTTCAGGATTAAAGAACCGCTTAACTAAGAAATCTAAATTTAAGTGTATCGAGTGCGCAATATTATCAACAAGTTTACTACGAGAAAGATAATAATAGTAGTTAGAAGAAAGAATCAAAAAATCAGTCGCTTGATAGCCGACCTGCAATAGGATTTTTGCAGGCATTCCAGTCTTAAATGGAGCAATTGGGTAGGATGTATCCTCAGAGTGAACAAAGACATTAATATCCGAGGTATCTAAATATCGTTGTAGGCTTAGTGAATCAATATCAACTTTAAGCAGCATCTGTTTTGGTTCTTGAGTCCAGTAAAATCCATTATTAAGATTAAGCATTGCTAATCCTAACATAAGATTTGTTAAGGGTTGAACTGTCATTCCGAAATCCAATGCATAACTAATATTAGAGCCAGAAGCGGTTGAGATTAATAGTTTTTCGCGAGCGATAAAAGCATCTGGTGTGGTAATTAACATTCCGTAAGCAGTGTCAGTAGCAATAATTCCTCTGCCTTTAAGTCCATGAATCCGGCACCCGATATTTAATGACTGGATTTCAGGAAGTTTTAGCAATTCAATTTCACGCTCTTTATTTATTAAAGGATAACCCAGATATAATGCCAAGTCAAAATAACCAAGCTCATTGACGGCAATATTAGATAGGTCATATGCACGATTAAGTTCGTTTCCCAGTAAAACCAATTCAAATAATTCTTTGGGAAGTCTGGCTGAGACTAATTCGTGATATTGAAAAGAAATGCCAGCCCAAGGTGTAAAAAAGGCAATTGGAAGTGCTGTTCCTGAACCATTAATCTTAAAACCAGCATTGGGCACGCTATTAAGAATTGTTCTCTTTTGAATGCTGTCCCAATCTGGGTCTTGGTTAAAATTACGATTATAACTTGAGAAAGAAATCGAATTATTGAAAATCCCAATAGCAAAGTTTAGGTATCTTAACGAATATGCCGGTTTATTCGACATCGGCCAGTATGCTGGATTGGGCTCAAGAAATCTTGAAGTCGTATAAGAAAAACCTCCGATAGAATTGGTAATCAAAATTAAAATAGTCAAACCATAAAATTTTTTGTAGAAGATGTTATTCTGATAAAGACAGAATTTCATATTATTTTCGATAGTTAATTTTATGCAATTCGATTTTTTGACGATTTAATCCGGAGGTAGCCCAAGTCTAATTTTAGCATATGAGTTTTTGACTTGAAAATAATCGTTACCCATCACAGTTATTGTATCAGTTTGGGGAATATATAAATAGAGACTAACTTTTATTAGAGAATCAGCAAAGATTTTGGTTTCCGATTCGCTAAGGGCTAAAGTAATATTAGTGTCTACCGGAGCCATAACAATTCCAGCATTATTTGTCAGTCCTTGAGGAACCGCAATTTTTATTCTTACGGAATCACTAAACGAATTTTTAAGTAGCAGTTCGCCTGACATCCCTGCGGGAAAATGATTAGAGATAAGTCCATTAAATGTTCCGCCATATGTATTTTTTCTAATCTGTTCTCGGGTATCTTTATCAATCTTTAGAGTCTCAGGACCAAATACTACTGTATCCGATTGCAAAAATAATCGCATCGGACTTGCTACTTCATAAGTAGCGGTGTTAAACGAATGTCGACTCATCCAACCGTGACCAAAAGATGCGATATTTAATCTAAAAATCACATTATCGGGATGAAAATTAACGAAGCGCGTAAAATTGATTAAAGGCGTCTCGATGTCTGGTTGTTGAGGTGTTCCTCTTTCAAGATAAAAAGTCGTATCCAGCACTAAACTATCACCATTATTATTCAAGGCACACATATTTAATGTTAAATAAATCGGAAACCACACACCATTTATTAACATTAAACTTGCATAAGCATTTGCCACATTGACATTAGATAGAATGTCAGGGAGTTTAATTTTAATCGTTTCAGCAGGGAAATAGTGTTTAAGCGTATCTTTAATTCTACCGGCAAGGGAATCAACTTTAAGATTACTGGTTAAACAGGATACTTTGACAAAATTATCTGAAACAAAGTTGACAAATTGTGGACCGAGTTCAAATTCAATGATGGTTCTTAATGTTAAAGGAGTCGAATCTAATGAGAAGTTTTGATAGAGTCGGTTGGCTAAATCAATTGCTATATGGGTACTATCAAAATCTTCAACAAACAGAGTGTCACCAAATGACAATTCTGGGACTATCACTCGGACTGAACAGGCAACAGGAAAGCCATTATGAAGGGTAACTGATAAATCGCCGTCGTGAAAAATCAAATCACTAATTGTAATCTGATAGTTCATGGGCAGCGTATAGATTTTTTGTTTGGTGACTCGAACCGTGCGTGGCTGTAATGACCGAAAACTACCGGAGTCAATTTTTACTGAATCAAATTTAACATAAAATCTCACTGAATCATATTTAGAAACTGGAATTAAATTTGTGCCAGTGCCGCTGGAAGCAAATTTTATCTGAACATCAAACATACTATCAATCTTGGCATTTTCTATGCGGTGAGAAAACTCTACGCCTGCCATTGAATCGGGTCCTAATAGGTTTATAAGACTTATATTAGAGATTGAGCAACTTACAGAATCAAAAGGTAAATGAGAAAAATTCCATAAAGAAATCCGCAGAACCGCTGAACGAACAAAGACGCTTCGGATATTATCTGTCTCAAGCAATGTATCATAAATTCGGGTAAAAGCCGGGACGCTAATATGCACAGTTGTGTCCGGTAAGACTAAACCAGGAACAATCTGGGGTATCTTTAAAACTACATTACCTGAAGCCAAATTAGAAAAAGTAAAATCTGGTAATCTGGTATAGGTTGAATCTAATCGGTCACGAATCTCAATTGAGTCTAATAAACAAAAGGTATCTAATTTGCCGGCTTTATAAAATTGCAATGATGAATCGTTATTAATTCTAAAGTAACTGGTATCAATAAAATCCCGAATGGAAAAGAGTTTTGCATACAAAGGTATTGTAATATCTGAACGCCATTTTGGGGGCTTAAAACAATTGAAACCTAAGAAAAAAATAAAAATTAGAATACCACAAATAATTTTTTTAATCGGCATTTTTTAGACTCATTATATGTGTTATTCATAGTTTATCAAGGATTTGTTATTATACCAAATAGGAGAAAAATTTCATCTTACAATAAAATTTTTTTAATTAGCATGTTTCAGTTTCATTATATGTGCTGATGCATAGTTTGTCAATTAAAATCCGGATGTGTTACTATGCCAATTGTGTTTTAATAGGAAAAAATTATCTTATGGTCAATTATTTGGGATAACTTTACTTCACCCAATATAGAAAGCGACCGCAGTTGGGGCAATTAACAATTTCGGTTCGACACCGATAAACATATTCCGAAGGTAATTTCATAAAACACCCACCACAGAATTCATTAATTACTTGAACCACAACCCGACCACCATATCGTTTTATAATTCGTTTATATGTAGCGAGTAGATTTGGGTCAATTTTTTGGGCGATTTCTTCACGTTTTTTTTCTGCGGTTTGAATAAAATCTAAAGTAGGCTTGGGAGTCTTAAAACCAATCTTTTTGTAGTCAGGTGAAGCGATATCCTTTAATTGCAGATCTAATTCTTCTAATGCCCGCAAAAGGTTCAGTTGTTTTTTCATTGACGAAAATCCTTTGGTCTGTACCTAACTTATTACCGTATCACAATTTATTTTTGTCAATCAATTTAATGTTTAGGACAGACTATTTTATCTTTTCTTCTAATGATTTTATTAAAGCAATAAATTCTTCAGGAGTTTGTGGCTCAAAAATTCGCTTTTTTGAGGTCAGTTCTTGACAAATCATTGCCACTCGGCCTAATGTGATTAGATATTGATTACCGGGGTCTTGAGGTGGCGCAACAATAAGAAATAGTAGATAAACTGGTTTCTTATCAATTGCATTAAAATCAATACCCTTTTGTGAACGGCCAACAGCAATTTCCAGTTTATCGATTAATAAAGACCGGCAATGAGGAATTCCGATTCCTTTACCAATACCAGTGGAACCTAATTCTTCTCGAGTTAATAATGTTTCTAATAACGATTCGGCATCACTACCGGATTTTAATAAACTGACAAGTTCTTTTAAGGCATCAATTTTCTTTTTTGCTTTTAAGTTTAAATTAATGCGTTCGGGTCTTAATAACGATGTTAATGTCAAGATTACCTCCTACAATTACTGACTGAAAAGACTAAGATGAATTCTTTTCATAATCAGGATTTACATCTTTTCTGGTGCAGAAACACCAATTATCGATAAAATGTCTTTTAAGATTTTTTGAGTTGTCCGGCAGAGATAAATTCGAGCCAAGGTTGTTGGAACATCGTCGGTTACCACGCGAACATTCTCATAGAATTTATGAAAGGTCGTTGCAAGTTCTAAGGCATAATAAATAAGATGATGCGGTTCAAAATTATTTGCCGCAGTCGCAATGACCTCAGGATAATGTAAGAGCATTCTTATTAATTCTCGTTCCTCGGTAGTGTTCAAATAGTTCAAATCCGGAATGGCGCAACCTTCGGTAATTTTTTCCTGAGCAAATCTAATAATACTATTGATTCGAGCGTGAGCATACTGGACATAATATACGGGATTTTCTTGTGAGGTCTTCTGGGCTAAGGCTAAATCAAAGGTTAAATGTTGTGACGCTTTGCGCATTAACAGAAAAAATTTTAACGCGTCGGCGCCGATTTCGGATAGAACTTCATCCAAGGTGATAAACTCGCCCTGTCGTTTCGACATCGCAATTTTTTGATTATTACGCGTTAAAGACACTTGTTGCGCAATAATAATTATTAACCGATGGGAGTCAAATCCCAGACATGCAATTCCTCCTTTCATTCGGGCAATGTAACCGTGATGGTCAGGTCCCCAAATATTTACTAAATATTCAAAATGCCGTTCAAATTTATACCAATGATATGCCAAATCCGAAAGAAAATAAGTTGGACGATTGTCCGCGGTGATTAAGACGCGATCTTCCGAATCACCGAATTGTGAAGACTTAAACCACAGTGCATCATCTTTCTTATAAGTCCAATCGGTTAACTTTTCTAAAACTACTTTTTGGTATCGGGCGACCGAACTCTCCCGCACGAAGTTATCAAAGATAATTCCGAATTTTGTTAAAGATTCTTTTTGCATCTGGATAATTTGATTTAAGAGAAATGAGCGCCACTCAGAATTAGGGAGATTATTCTTTAATATTAAATTGCCAATTTCTACTAAATAACTTCCAGGATAACCATTTTCGGGCAGAGTCGCAGATTCTCCTTGAATTTGTTTGATACGGGCTAAAAGCGATTCATAAAGTAAATCTATTTGCGTTCCCATATCATTAATATAGTACTCTGAAGTAACATCGTAATTGACATAGCGTAATAAATTTACTAAGGCATTACCTAAGGCACCAGCCCGAGCTTGGACAACATTTAAGGGTCCAGTGGGATTTGCTGAGATGTATTCCACTAAAATCTTTTTTCTTTTTCCAAGGTCTAATTTGCCAAAGTCAGGTCTTGCGGCTTTGGCTAATTCCTTGAGCAATAATTGGCGGTTAAGAAAAAAGTTAATAAAACCCCGACCTGCTACTACCACATCGGAAAAAATATCGCGATGGCAAAGTAGTTTCTTTTGGAGTTCGTTTGCGATATCTGTCGCCGGACGATCTTGGATTTTACTTAAGAGGAATGCAATATTTGAAGCATAATCGCCGATTTTAGAATCTTTGAGAAAAACTATTTCGTGTTGCGTTGGAACTTGAGGAACATATTGATTGATTAAATGATTTATGGTCCTGCTAATCAAACAAATCTCCTTTGAGGCGCATCACCCCAGAGTCTTTCTAAACCATAGAACTCTCGCACATCGGCTAAAAAAATATGAATAATAAAATCCCAATAGTCTAAGAGAATCCATTGACCTACTTGATACCCTTCAATATGATGAGGGAAAAGATTAATCTTTTTTAATTTTGTATCTAAATCGCGACAGATTGCTTGAGCGTGAAGTGTAGATTGCGCAGTACAAATTATAAAAAAATCTGTGATGGGAGAGATGTGGCGCAAATCTAACAATAAGACATTTTCAGCTTTTTTCTCTAAAATAATATTTATTATCTTTTCTAATTTTCTTTTACTAATTGCCATTAAAAAAGTATTTTAGGTATAGATGAACCCAATATTTAGTTTTACTGCAATTAATATACATTGAGTAATAAGCATAATATGTTTTAATTACACTTTAATCTTGGAAATAGAGCCGGTCGATTACTAAAAAAATAAATTTTATTCACGGCAGTTGAACAGATTTGATAAATTTTTCGGCATCCCGACCAAGAACAACAGTAACTTCTATATACAATAGAGAATCAATGTCTTTTTGGATTTCCGGAAGGACTTTTCGACTAATAGGCAAAAATCCTAATTTCTTTTGATAAGACATTATGTTCGCTACGGCCATAGCATTAGACAGTTGAGGGTTGACTCTCTCAATAACCGTAGTCCGGTCAATGATTTGTTTTCCGGTTCTTAATTCATAAACATCAAAACCAAAATTTCGCAGAAAATCTTGGGTCTTTCGAGCTTGTTTTTCAATACCCGAACAGTTTATGATTTCAATTCGAATTTTACTAAAATCAGAATTAATGATTTTTTTCGGTTTGCAAAATCGGTAGGCAATAGAAAATAATGCTAGGCCCAAACAAACGGTCAGCAAGATTATAATTATAGTTAAGAACCGCTTCATTTTTTAATCACATTGAGTATTAAATAATTTTTTTACGCGTTCCCATTCTTCCGGTGTATTGATACCAAAACTTTCTTCCGGTGTTTTTGTTCTTACAGAGTTTACCTTACCACCTTGTTTAATAATTTCGGTTAATGCCGAAGTTAGATAATATTCGCCATCTTTGGAACTGGCGGGTAAGGTATCTAAAATCGGTTTTAGTTTTGCAAAACGAAAAGCATAAACGCCGGTATTAATCTCGTTAATCTTCTGAATTTCAGGTCCGGCATCTTTATGTTCAATGATAGCAATGATTTCTTGTTGCTCGTTGCGAACAATTCGACCATAACTTGACGGGTTGTCTAAAATTGCAGTCAATATTGTCGCATCGGCTTTTTCTCTATAAAAGACCTCGATTAATTCTTTAATCGTGGATAATTTTAATAATGGAACATCGCCGTATAATACTAAAATGTCATCATTTACTGATAATAACGGCGCACAAACCCTAACAGCATCAGCAGTTCCTTTCGCCTCAGGTTGAATAACAAACTGGATACCATAATCACTAAAAATATCTTTAATTTCAAGATTATTAGGAGAAATGACGACAATAATTGGGTTTAGTGAGGCTTTTTGGGCCAGTTCTATAATCCAGGCGAGTACGGGACGACCTTTTAGAGGCAGTAACACTTTCGAATGGTTAAGTCCCATTCGTTTACTTTTCCCGGCTGCGAGAATTATTCCGGTCATTAATTATACAATTGTTATTAGCGACAGTTATTTTTTTGGCTTCAAAACTTCTGGCAGTAACGGTTTCCATTGCCGCATAAGATAAAACCGTTAGTTCATCGCCAATTTCTCCCAAGGTAGCAGTTCTTCCATTAAGACACACGGTGCCACTACCTTTTTCACCTTTCGTAACATAGGTTTCGAATTGAGCGCCATTGTTGTTATTGATTACCTGAACCAATTCTCCTTCTAAAATATCAGCGCGTTGAATCAATTCTTCGTCAATGGTAATACTGCAGTCTGTAAGAAGATTTTTATCCGTTACTTTTAAATGTTGGATTTTAGATTTCAAAAGAAACCGTAACATTCACATTTAAGTTTTCTTAGTTCCTTCCTTTTCCTTCGTTTTTTTGATAGTGAGTTCTAACAGCGCCATTTCGGCACTATCCCCTACTCGGTGCTCTAATTTAAAAATTCGGGTATATCCTCCTTGTTGGTTTTGAAACCTTGGGGCTATTTCATCGACTAAATGTTTTACTAACTGCTTGTTTTGTAAAAATCTAAAAACATAGCGTTGATGGGCAACTGATTTATTTTGAGCATACCGAATTAATCGTTCAGCATGTTTTTGTACCAGTTTCGCTTTGGCTAAGGTGGTTTTAATTCGTTCATGGATGAATAAGGATCGGAGCATATTTTTGATTAACGCTTTTCGATGTGCAGCAGTTCGGCCTATTTTTTTTATTTTTCTGCCGTGACGCACAGCTCACTCCTTTTTCATTATTTCTGTAACATCCATGCCAAAACTTAAGCCATGTGCTTCTAAGATTTTACGAACTTCTTCCAAAGACTTGCGACCGAAATTTTCGATGTCAAGCATTTCGCGTTCGGTACGGCTGACCAAATCGCCAACGGTTATAATATTTACCTTTTCCCCAGTTTTTTTCGAGCGCCCTTTTCGGAGACAATTAAGAGCTCGATTTGAAAGTTCCAACTCTTCGATATCCATTTTAAGAAGGTCAATTAATCGTTGCTTTTCTTTGTCATAGCGTTCAGCCATAATAAATTCCGGTTCTTTTTCAGTAGGAATAAGGTTTATGAGATGATTTTTTAAGATTGTGGCACTTTGAATGAAACACTCTTCTGGAAATACCGTTCCATCAGTCCAAATTTCTAAAATTATTTTTTCATAATCAGCTCGGTCCGCAACCCGAGTGTTTTCTACCCAGAAATTCACTTTTTTAACTGGTGAGAAAAAAGCATCAAGGAAAATGGTGCCTTCAGGATAACTGCCAAGTTTTTTTAATCGTTCCGCAGGAATATAACCCCGTCCATTTTCAACACGTAATTCAATGTGGACGCTTTGATTGGCATCGGTAATATTAAGAATGGTTTGCTCAGGATTAGCAATAATGATTTCAGGCGGCACAGTTAAATGTTTAGCCTTATATTCATTTATGCCTTTTGCATGGAGATAACAAAGTTTAGGAGTTTCGGAATCTAAGCGCATACGAATCTTTTTTATATTTAATATGATTTGTGATACATCTTCAATAACTCCGGGAATAGTAGAAAACTCGTGGAGCACATTATTAATACGGACTTGAGTTACTGCCGCACCCTGAATTGATGAAAGCAGGGCTCGACGTAAGGCGTTACCGATAGTATGCCCCCAACCTTTTTCTAAGGGAGTAATAGTAAATTTTCCGTAATTACTGGTAGCAGTTTCTTTTTCGAGAACTGCACTTTCCGGTAATAAAATGGGTGTTAATTTCATAGGTTTATTAACTTATTGTCTGTTCTTTGCGAATTAACATTATAATATCTCATAATTTTATTTTGAATAGAGTTCGACAATTAATTGAGTATTTACTGGTATATCTTTAATATCTTCACGAGATGGTAGTCGTAGTACCTTACCGATAACATTATCTTTATCTAATTGGAGCCAATCGACCGTAGTCGGTTCTTTATCGATCAGGATTTTCTTTGCCATTTCTAACCCTTTTTTATCTTTGATCGAAATCGTATCATCAGGATTTACTTCATAAGAAGGAATGTTAACCTTTTTACCATTTACTAAAATATGTCCGTGACGCACAAACTGTCTTGCCTGTGCTCGGGAATTGCAAAAACCTAAACGATATACAGTGTTATCTAAACGACGTTCTAAAGAGACTAATAATTGTTCTCCAGGATTCTTTTTCTTTTGAGCACGCAAAAAGATGAGATGAAATTGTTGCTCTAATACACCGTATATTGCTTTAAGTTTTTGTTTCTCTTTTAATTGGATAGAATACTGTGAAAGTTTTTTACCGCGGTCAACCTGTTTTTCTAACCGCTTAGGCAATACACATTTATCAGTGTAACATTTTTCGCCTTTGAGAAAGAGTTTCTCGCCGGCGCTGCGACACCGTTTACAAATAGGACCTATGTTTCGTGCCATATAAGTGTCTATTTTAATATAAAAATTGTTTTTTGTCAATCATTAAAAATTGATTTAGTAGAATTTTATTCGGATTTAAGAGACCCAAAATTTACCATAACAAGATTACCTAAAATCTATATCATTATTTTATATTTGAATGTTGAGAGTTTTTATTTCGTTAATCTCAGCAGCTTGTAAATGTCTGGAGTTATAAAAATGTCTGCAGTTATAAAAATCTCTGTAGTTATAAAAATCTCTGTAGTTATAACAATATGACTAAATTTGATTATTTTTTTGTCATAAAGCATTTGGTTCTTTATGGAATTTCATTAGGATTAATTTAAGGTGGAACGAACACAGAATTATTCGAGAGGATTTTTAATTTAGCAAGTAAGAAATACTATACTCTTCTCGGCTTAGGTGGTCGGCAGCCATTATGGGGAATTGGGGTTACATCTCGGATAGCGGTAATTTTTAATCCGGCATTCTGTAAAGAACGAATTGCCGCTTCACGACCAGGACCGGGCCCTTTTATTTCAATGATAACTTTTTGGACGCCTAGTGTAACTGCTTCACGACCAGCGGCTTCAGCGCATTGTTGTGCAGCAAAGGGAGTCCCTTTTTTAGCACCTTTAAAACCAATCCGGCCAGCCGAGGACCAGCATAAAACATTGCCTTCCGGGTCAGTAATAGTTACTATTGTGTTATTAAAAGTAGATAGGATATGAGCGATACAGGTTGGCGGAACTTTGCGTTTAACTGATTTTTTCACTTTGGTCTCCTTTCTTACTTAGGTTTGGTCGTTTCGCGAACCTTTATGACACCTGCAGTTTTTCTTGGACCTTTTCTGGTTCGGGCATTAGTTCGAGTCCGTTGACCACGAACAGGTAAACCAGCACGATGCCTTAATCCACGATAAGAACCGATTTCGATGTAGCGTTTGATGTTTGCCGCAACCTCTGCTCGTAGCGCTCCTTCAACTTTGTAATTAGTCTCAATTTCTTTACGAATTTTTGCAATTTCGTCATCTTTCAATTCCATAACTTTTTTGTTAGGGTCAACACCTGTGCTATCAAGTATCTTCCGTGCCGTACTTAGACCAATCCCATAAATATGGGGTAAAGCGTAAAGGATTTTTTTAGTATCTGGTAAATCAACACCAGCAATTCTTGCCATTTAAATTCTCCTAATTATTATTTCTTAAATTATTATTAAGAGTCTTAGTTTTGAACAAATAATATAATTTATACATAAAATTTGCTGTTTTGTCAAGGATAAAATGCAATGTGTTCAAGAGATACTATACAGTTTATGAGATTTAATTATAATGGATATGTGAAACAGGTCTTGAAATTAGCAAAAATTAATTTTAACCGTTTATTCAAAAACATAGTGTTCTGGAAAAGCGCTCTGGAACTATTTAAAAACACAGCAAAATAAGTAATGTGGGGTAAGTTCCTTATATTAATCGGCAAAACTTGATTTTTCAGACTTCTTTTCAATGAACTCACTGGACGGAAATGTCAATTCTTGCTATTGGATAAATAAATTGAACTTATTGAATATGTTTCTTATTTTTTCTGTGAGTTCTCTGATACGGATGCGCACTGTAAGTGTTTCCTTAGCACTTTTTATAATACTCTTTAAGATAGCATAAAGAATTTTGTTTAATTTCTTTTCTCTTCCATTAGGGGTATTTTCTTTTTTATTGTTATTAAAATTGTCTGTCATAGGAGAATACACTTTTATTTTGAAAATATCAAGTCTAAATTTACACACAATATATGCACTGTCCCCCTTTAACTAATACTTGACAGAAGCAAAAAAATTAAGTATGCTATAAATGATGATAAGAAAACGAAAACATTGTTTCTTTTGTGAACGCAAAGAACAGGTAATCAGTTATAATAATCCAGTGCTGAGAAACTTCATTAGCGAACGCGGCAAAATTCTTCCTGCGCAGTATACTGGGACCTGTCCTCGGCATCAAAGGCGATTAAAGAAAGCAATAAAATTAGCACGTAATCTTGCGATTCTCTCATATGTAAAAAGATGACCGAAGTGGTCTATTTTTAATATCTTTATATTATCGGATGAAGATTATTCTAACTCAAGATGTAGAACGTTTAGGGAAAAAGGGCGAAGTAGTTGAGGTCCGAGATGGCTATGCCCGAAATTATCTTTTACCCAAAGGGCTAGCGATTTATGCAACCAAGGAGCGGTTAAATCAAATAGAGGCAATTAAAGCTGAGTTATTAAAACGGGAAGAACGGAAACTTAAAAAACTTAAAAATTTAGCAGAGAAACTGGAAACACTTTCGCTTAAAATTGAGCTAAGGATGGGGGAAACTGGTGCCTTCGGTGCGATTACTAATGCCGATATCGCCCAATTACTGAAAGCAAATGGATTTGAAATTGACCGTCACAAAATTGAATTATCTTCACCGATTAAAGAACCAGGGATATATGATATTCCTGTCAATTTAGGTGCAGTCTCGGCAACTGTTAAACTTTGGGTTACTCCAGTCCAAGTATAATTCAATTTTGACAATATCCAGAAAAAGAATCATTGTCACAGACTTATAGTCTAAAGTAATTCAGAGATTTTTATGATAGAGGTAAAAGTCGCAGGCGTTCTATTCGATTCTCAAAATAATTCACCCGTGATGTTATTAAAAGAAGTAGACGGTAATAAAATTTTACCAATATTTATTGGTCCAATTGAAGCCGCGGCGATTGCTTATGTTTTAGAAAATGTAAAATTATCAAGACCGATGACTTTAGATTTGATGAAATTGATAATTGAAGGTTTAAAAATTAAGGTCAAACGCGTAATTATTACAGCCTTAAAAGACGATACATTCTTTGCAGAAATAATCATTGAAAACGATAACAAAATTCTTTCAGTAGATGCTCGGCCATCAGATTCGGTAGGATTGGCTTTACGAGTTCAAGCTCCGATTTATGTTGCGGAAGAGGTTATGGATGAAGCAGGAATCACAATGACCGAAGAAGAGGAGGCGCGGTTATCAGAACTTCGCCAGCACCTTCGTAATATTCCACCGGAAGAATTCGGTAATTATAAAATGTAATTATAATACAAATTAGAATATAATTTCTAATGGACCAAAGACAAATTCTGGCTGAGTTGATTAGGGGAACCGAAAGAATAATAAGTGAAGAAGATTTACAGAAAAAACTTGATAGAAGTGTAAAGACTAACAAACCTTTGCGAGTAAAATTAGGCATCGATGCGTCAGGGCCAGATATTCATTTAGGTTTTGCGGTTGTTTTAAGAAAACTAAGACAATTTCAGGATTTTGGACATACTGCGGTATTAATCATCGGTGATTTTACAGGTAGTATTGGCGACCCAACAGGTCGTTCTAAGACCAGACCACAATTGACCGAAGAAGAGATAAAAAGAAATATAGCAAGATATCGAGACCAGGTATTTAAAATTTTATTACCGGAACGAACTGAGTTTCGTTATAATTCCGAATGGTCAAATCAATTAACCAGTAAAGATATTATAAATTTAGCATCTAAATACACAGTTGCAAGAATATTAGAACGAGAAGATTTTAGTCAAAGGTTAAATCAAGGCATACCGGTTTTTATTCACGAAATCCTTTATCCTTTGTTTCAAGGCTATGATTCAGTGGCGGTTAGAGCCGATATTGAATTAGGTGGTGCTGATCAGTATTGGAACCTTTTGGTCGGTAGAGAATTGCAGCGAGAATTTAATCAAGAGCCGCAGGTTGTTATGACGATGCCGCTTTTAGAAGGGACGGATGGCAAATTAAAAATGAGCAAGTCTTATAATAACTATATTGGTATTGCTGAACCACCCAAAGAAATATTTGGTAAGATAATGTCGATTCCTGATGAAATAATTATAAAATACTTCCGATTGTGTACTAATCTTACAGAATCGGAAATTAGAAAAATCGAAGATGATATTAAGGCTGGGCAGAACCCCAAAATTTTCAAGGAGAGATTAGGAAAAGAGATTGTTTCATTATATTACTCGAAAGAAATTGCCGAACAAGTAAGTAAAGAATTTGAACTGGTATTCAAACACAAAAAAATACCGGATGAGATAGAAGAGTTTGTTTCACCTGTTCAGCGGATTAATGTTGTTGAATTGTTAGTGATGGCAAAATTATTGCCTTCAAAAAGTGAAGCGCGAAGAAAAATCAGTGAGGGCGCAATTGAGATAGACGGCCAAAAGGTCAAAGATATAAATTACGAACTTAATATCGAAAAACCAGTTATTATAAAGGTCGGCAAACGTAAGTTTTGCAGAGTATTACCTACATATTAATAAAGTTAAAATCTATTTTTTATATCATTAAAAATATTTAATTTTGTTAGTTATCTGGTAATGCAGATTTCTTGAGGAGGGTATTATAGTAGTAATGATTTACCTCTTTGAGTACTTCTCTTTGAATTAATTTGAGANTCATTGAGGGGACATTATTCTGTCCCCTCAATGATTTACTACTATTTTATAGTTGCGCCAGTAAGTTCAATCC
>JAOABV010000007.1 GCA_026418155.1 candidate division WOR-3 bacterium
CAACATCAATTAGTGACAATATTTCCCAATCAGGATTGCCGATAATTGATTTGATTTCTCTTATTTTATCGCGATTTTTTGAGGCGATGATTAATTTCACAGATATTTAATTCCATTTTTTTCTTGGCTGATTATTTTTATCAGTTCTTTTAAGGCCGATGCTTTTTCTTTGGAAATAACTAAAAGGGCATCGTTCGTTTGAACGATAATTAGGTTTTTAATTCCCATAGTAGCAACTAAGTTTTTATCGCTTACGATAATTGAGTTTTCGGTATCTTTATAATAAACTTTTCCTAAGATAACATTATTCGCATTATCTTTTACAAAATGCCTTTCTAATGCCAACCAACTACCAACATCATCCCAAACAAAGTTTGCTTTAACGACAATAATATTATCCGATTTTTCTAAGACTGCGTAGTCAATCGAAGTAGCCGGTGCATTTTGGTATAATTTCTTAAGGACCTTCCATTCTTGCGCGGTTCCAATATATTTCTGAAAGCGAATTAAGTCATCATAAAATTCGGGTAGATATTCTTTTATACCATTAAGAATAGCGGAAATTCGCCAAACGAACATTCCGCTATTCCAAAGATAGGTTTTTGCTTGCAGGTATTTTTTCGCCAACGCCAAATCAGGTTTTTCCACAAACTTTAAACCGATATAACTAATTTGTCCATTTTGCCTTCTAAATTCATCTCCAATATGAATATAACCATAACCAGTTTCCGGGGATGTCGCCGGAATACCAAAAGTCACAAGATAGTCCTGTTGTGCGATTTCATAAGCAAATTTGACATCTTGATAAAAACTTTGTTCGTCCTTAATTAAATGGTCTGAAGGCAAAACAATCATTGTTCCCTCAGGGTCGATCTTATCTAAATAGATTGCGGCTAAGGCAATGGCTGGTGCAGTGTTTTTGCCAATAGGTTCATAGATGATATTTTGTTTGGGAATCGTTATCTGTTTTGCTAATATTTTCGCTAGTTCTTGAGAAATCACAAAGAATTGATTTTTAGTGGGAATAATTTTCTTTATTCGTTTATGAGTCTTTTGGATTAATGAATCCTTGCCGAAAAGAGCAATAAATTGCTTGGGAAAATTACTTCGGCTTTTGGGCCAGAAACGTTCGCCTTTACCACCGGCAAGTATTACGGCATATAGTTTCATAATAGTGTTACTCCTTGTCGCAGGTCTTTGACCGACCTTCGTTATTAGATTTGCTTTTTACTTCTAAAGCCTGACCCGATGTTACCCTTTTTAATGTTGCGATTAGTTCACCCAAAAATAATTTGTTTTTAATTATTACCGGATATCGGCTTTTATCTAAAGAAAGATAAATGCTACCAAGATTAGATTTGGGGATGGTTTGTGGCTCAATTATTGCACAATGATATTTTTTATTACTGAGATTTATGGTCTTAACTTCAACTACCGGTAACTTCAATTGATAATTCTTTTTATCAATATGAACCGGAATTGAAAAATCATTACCGAACTTCAAATCGATGGTTCGACAATAATACCAGGTCGTAAGTAAATCTCTTGCATGGGGTTGTAAGACAAAAGTACTACTATCTGAATAAATAATTTTTTGTTGCCGGTAATCAAAGATTGCCCATAAAGTTGCTTGATAATTCTTTTCTCTAATAAATTTTTCTGATTTTAGGGTTGCAAAATCGGAAATTCGCACATAAGAATTAAGTTCGTCATCAATTGAAAATATCTTATTCAATTTGGGATTAGATTTAAGTTTGGCTTGAAAATGATAGCAACTTTCACCATTCCAAAATATATTCGGTTGAACTTGTAGTTCTAATGAACCGACTAAAATCGGACCATAACGAATATCATAGAAAAGTCTTTCTCCAGGACTAAAGGCTGTCACTAATATTAAAAGCGAAAAAAACATATCTTAATTGTATGCATTATAAATTTATTGTCAATGAACACTTATCAAATCTTCTGAGAGTATCTCACAAAGACACCTAACTCGCAAAGACAAACTAAAAATTCTCTATATCTTTATAGGTCGGAAAATTTTTTATAGACTGAACTATAGAAACAAACCAGATAATCTTGTCTAACACTTCTTTTTCATATAGGTTTATGAGTCAGTAAATTTTTAATACGTTTAAGGCATCTCTTTTCTGATATAAGTTTATACGTCAATAAATATTTAATCGCTTAAGACAATTCATAGTTTAGTTTTATAAGTCAATAAATTTTTAATCGTTTAAAACACTTCCTTTCTGGCATAGGTTTAGTTTATAAGCCAGTAAATTTTTAACTGCTAAGAAACTTCTTTTTCTGATGTAGGTTTAGGTTTACAAGTCAGTAAATTTTTTAATCGTTTAAGACACTTCTTTCCTAACATAGGTTTAGTTTTATAAGTCAGTAAATTTTTAAATGTTAAGAGACTTCTTTTCTGATATAGATTTAGGTTTACAAGTCAGTAAATTTTTTAATCGTTTAAGACACTTCTTTCATGATATTATAAATTCAGGAGATTTTAAATAAATTGCGCTACAAAAAAAGATAGAATGATTGTATAAAACTATACTTTTCCAATGTAGGCTCATAGACCAGTAAATTTTTAATAGATTGCACTACAGTAATAAACAGGACACTTGTAAAACAACCATCCTCCTTTTCCAAAAACGCAAAAAAACTAATATATATAAACAAATTTTGGAGAAAATTTTAATTTATTATTTTTAAAGATTAGCAACAATTCTAATTATCAAGAAACAACCCCAAAAAGCAAAAATTCGATTTTTCTTAAACTTTTACCCATTAAGTTCACACTTCTCTGTTAATCCAAAATTTATACATATAGTATACAAAAAAATTAACCGAGATTTTCATCTAACGCATTGTAATCCAAGCAATAAAAGAAAATACGCCGAAATTGATGGTATGACTCCCTCCACGGAGTAGGAAGATAAGAAAGTTGTGGTTATCTTTGTCAGGAAATCGGGTTTTTGGGGTGTTAAGAACTTCGCCGATTAGCGCACACAAGAAAATATCAGTTAAAGCGTCTTGTAGTAAATTTAATAATTATACTCCCTGAAGACATTTCGGTTTACTGCACAGGACATTTCTTAGGAAGTATAAGCGGTTGTTATTTATGATTTCAGGCTCTCCATTTGAAAGGTTTTTTTATTCGATCGTTTCAATGGTTATTTCTTGATTAGTATGAATGTTAATTGAGCCTGCAATTCTTATGGCTTCTTGAACGATTATTTTGGGCTCAAGATTGGTATGTTTAGTTAACGCTCTTGCTACTGCTAAGGCAATTGGTCCGCCTGAACCGATTGCGACAATTCCATCGTCGGGTTCAATAACATCGCCTGACCCAGAAACAATATAACTATTCTGGGGGCTCAAAATTGCCAATAAGGCTTCGAGTCGTCGCAGCACTTTATCTTGTCGCCAGTCTTTAGCTAATTCTACTACTGCACGCGGAAGGTTACCGTGATATTCCTCAAGTTTATTTTCAAACCGTTCAAACAAGGTAAATGCATCAGCAGCTGAACCAGCAAATCCGACCAAAATTTTATTATTATAAACCTTTCGTATCTTCTTGGCAGTTTCCTTGACAATGGTATCACCAAAAGTGACCTGACCATCGCTTGCCATCGCACATTTGCCATCTTTTTTAAGTCCGATGATAGTAGTTGAGATAAATTTAGCCATATACACCTCCGGGGATAGGATTTAAGATACCAAAATTGAAATCTTAAACCGTTTAAGTGTAATCGGTGATTTCTCCAAGGTTCGGTTATGTAAATTATATTGGAAAAATATTTTGAATTTATCTTTTATTAACATTTATACTCCTGCTTGTCTAAGTTCTTCATCTGACAGGCCATAATAATGACCGATTTCGTGCATTACAACTTTTCGCACTAATTCTTTAATCTCTTCTTCAGTTTTGGCAATATTTTCAATCGGCTTTTGATAAATTATTATTCTATCAGGTAAAGTATTACCATACCAGAAACCCCGTTTCCGATAGGGGACGCCATGATATAGACCTAAAATGTCCAATTTTCCTTTTTTCATCTTATTTTGAACCTCTAAAGACGGAACATCTTCAATAATAATGCTAACATTTTCTAATTTCTTTTTGAAAAATTCGGGCAACTCATGTAAGGCTTGAATAACAAACTCTTCAAACTGTTCTCTTTGCATATTAGTAATAATCTACTTAAAAATCATTGAGTAATATTTTATTCTGGCCTAACAAATTAATTAAATAATTTCCCCTTCATTTTTTAAATAATTATGATGTTTTTTCTCAACTGGGCACTGGAGTCAATTAATATCTCGCTAATTTTTCTGTGTATTTAGTAGTATTATTTTCAAAGTTCTTTATTAATTTTATTGTGAAATCACTAAAAAGTAAATACCTTTTGGTAAATTATCTAAAGATATTTCCGAGTCCAAACCACTATTAGAAATTTGTCGTATTATTGACTTCAGTAATCTACCTTGAATATCATACAATCTAATAACTGTTGATTCTGAAATCGCATTATCCGCCCTAATTTTCATTTTTCTATTTGAGAAATAGATGACTTTACTAACAATCTGTTTTTTGTGTCTGACATTTTGTTTTATACTTTGTTTTATATTTTGTTCTATCTGCTGATTTTCATTTCCAATTATCAAATTTTGTCTTTTGCCTATATTCTGAGGAATGTATGCCCAGAATTCCCGTGTTCGATTACCTTTCAGTATAAATAACCGATTATTAGCAAAAATAAGACTCGCGCCATTTTTCGGAAAACTTCTTTTATTTAATTTGGGTATTGTATCTTGAAACTGCCAATGCCCGGAAAGTGTATTGTAAGCCCAAACTTCTTGGCATTTATTGCCTTTTATCGCATAAAGCATATTTTGACCATCATAAGTTATTGCCCCGCCGGCTCTGACTTTATATCTTTTACCATAAGGTAAGTATGGTAAACTTTCTTTTTCAGTCCAACTGTTTTCATTAATATCATAACAGTAAAACTCATTATATTTTGCCCCACCTTTAAGAGCATAGATTTTATTATTTCCACCATAAACAATACAACTGCCAGATTTAAAAATTCGGTTGTGAATTCCTTTTGGTGGTGAATCAAGTTGTTCCCAACTGTTTTGAGAAATGTCATATTTAAGAAACTCGCAGTCACGACTACTGCCAACTAAACAATAGATATTTCCATTATAATAGGTCAAACTTGAGCCATCCTTGAAAGGTTTTATTGAAGGTGCTAATTGACAAAAAGACCAAGTATCGTTTCCGGGTTCGTATTTCCAAAATTCTTTGGTATTATTTCCTTTTATAGCAAAAATAATCCCATCAGCATAGACCAGTGATGCTCCAGCTTTTACTTTGCGTTTTATTACAATTGAATCTCTAATAAAAAATGGAACGGGTGATTTAATCTGCCATTTGTTAGTGGTAATATCATAAGCATAAAAATCTTGAGTGTTGTTTCCTTTCAGCGCATAAATTTTGTTTCCGTCGCTTGTAAGACAACCACCGTCTTTTACTGGTTTAAGACTATTACTATCAGGAATATCGCTTTTTCTTTGCCAGATCGGATAATTAACATAAAAGCGCCAGAACATCGCATAATCCGACCAATTATTTGCTCGGTCTCGACATCTGACTGACCAAAGATATTCACCAATTGGTAAAGGACGACTGGGTGAATAAATAGAATCTGAAGTTAGTATATTTAGCAAGGTATCTTCTGCCTTAATAACTAAAAGATTATACTCCGATGCGGTTAAACTTGTTCGCCAGACAAAATTCGGACATTCAAGAGAGAGTGTGCAATTGGGAGATGGATTTAATAATATTGGAATTGGCGGCGGTGTGGTATCAATTGTAAACTTAAAAGTATCACTCCAATTACTCCAATAATTTTCCGTTCCAGCCCGGACCCGCCAAAAATATGTTCCTTCTGAAAAACTAATCGGACCACATTCAGAAACAGATATGATTGTATCAAATATATGTTTACTTTTGGCAAGATCGCTTATATTCCATATTATAGTTCCGTTTTCTGCATATTGCTTTTCGTTTTTCGCCTCATACACTTTCAAATTGTATTGAGTGGCATTATTAACATCAGTCCAATCGAATGTTAAATTTGTATTATTAGTAGATAGATTATTAGATGGAAACAATAAAGTAGGAGATGGAAGTATCACTTCAATATTTTTACGACAAGAATCGTTGCTTCTAATATAGTCAGAATCTAATTTAGCCCAGGCAGTAGCAGTAAATAGACCAAACTGATTACCAATCCAACTCTGAAAATTTACTGTGCAGGCAGTTGCCGGCAACATATTAGTAATTTCAACAGAATCCAAATAAACTAAATCTTTATTATCCTCAATTTTTAGGTATGTACAAAAAGTCTCAGTGTTTGTACCTAAGTTTTTAATAAGAACTCCGGGTAAAATAGTGTCACCATAACCAATCCGAGTCGGAATAAGTACCGAATCTGCTGAAACATCATGACTATACCGAGAAAAACGAATTGCCCTGCCGGCACTTAATAAATTTCCTTCTGGCGCACCATTATAAAGATATTGCAAGCCAATTAAACCAGTGTTATTTTCAATACCAATTGTTGCTGATTGACCAAGTCCTAATTTGTAGAGATTTTCACAACGCTTATATTGAAAAATAATCTCGCCATTTTCATATAGAATTATTTGGAATTCGACTGTATCGCGATTAACTCCGCTACTCATCACCAATCCTCTCCATTGGATTATTTTGTAACGGACCGGCGGTAAATCAAATGTTTTGTGCCGAGCATTTAAGATATTCAAATCATCCCAAAAAGGTGCGATAATATTATTAGGCGCATCAGAAAACGGAATTGGCGAATTCGTATTGTATGAAAGAGAAAGTTCATTAAAACTTATAAAACCATTGGTCGAATAATAGAAGTAGGTCATTGGTTCACCGTAGAAATTAAAAGTAAAGCCGATAGGAATTGGACCGCTGACATTAACATCACCTGTTGGTAATGGTGAACCAGTTGTTGAAATATCTATCCAATTATAAATTGGACCGCCGGTCGTATCAGAATCAATCCAATATGCATAGCCCGCATCAGGACCACCAGTATAATTAGGCTTAATTATTTGAGTCTGCCGTATCTTTTGATTATTCAATGAGTTCGTATCATCAGTTAAGAAAGTTCTAATTTTAATCGTGCATAATTCAGCAATTATCGGCACAAATGTATCAAAGGTAATTGTCTTTGAACTATCAATTAATAAACTATCAAGATATTTTATATTTTCATAGCGTAAAACCGAATTCTGTCCAAGAATTGAGCAAATAACAGGAATATTTCTTTGAATTGCATTACTATAATTCTTTATTCGTGCCTTTGGTTGAAAACCACGGCCCAAAGGTCTCATCACAAAGGAACTGCTGGGATATATAATAGAATCAACAGCAACATCCCTAATCTCTTTAATCTCAGGTCCAGTAATGTCATCAAGATTAATCCGACTTCCATATAGACCTTTATTCACAAAGGCAATATACATTTCTTGGCCATCAAAAGTATCAAGCGCAATAGTTTTTAAGATATAATTAGTATTTGTGAATTTTTTTGCCCAGAGTAAAATTGTAAAGTCATTAATATTACTACCTGTAGTCGACAGTCTAATTTCAAGACTTTCTGGATTTCCGCCACCTGATTTGCGATACCAAAACTTAAGCGTATCAAAAGTCACCTCACTACATTTTAACCTTGGTGTTATCAGCCAATCATCATTGCGTAGGCTGATACCTTCATATCTTGAAGAAACACACGCCGGTGAAGTATAAAAATTAGTCGTATATCTCTCCCAGGTTTGTGTACCGCCATCATTATTTATCACTCTCCAGCCTAAAGGAGGAAAAATTGTGCCCGTAAAACTTTCATTTAGCGGAACTGAAATTAAGATTATTGGCAACAATAAAAAAAATAATATTTGAGTTATTTTAAATTTTTGCATAAATCTACTTTAGTGCCTTTTAATGATTTGTCAAGAATAAAGATTTTTGAGATATGAAAAATCACGAAAAAATGCGAAAGTCACGAAAATTTGTATTAAAAACGAAACAGGAAGAAACAGTTTGAGTTTATTTTGTGTTATTCGTTGTTAAAATATAAATGACTTTTGCAAGACACTCTATCTAAGAGTTCTAAAAAAGTCTCATTTTGTCAACTAAACTTGATTCAAGGTCTCACAATGTATGATTTTATCCGATGTTGAAACAAGTTTTGCTGTCGCCGCACTTTGCATAACAGCATGACATTATGTGATTTTGTAAACTTTTTTAGCGTTCGCCAATCTTTACTCTTGACAACTCTTATCTCGGTATTATTATAGATTGGTGATTAACCTTATTATTAATCGATTGAAAAAAACATTAAACGGGGATTTTTATTGGAAAAATTCATATTTGATTATTAGTGGAATATTGCTCAGTTTATCTTTGGTCTTGTTCCCAAGATTACCAAATAAAATTTTCTATTAATGTATTTTATGGAGGCGCTATGCAATGTGTTATTGAAAAAGAGTTATTCTTAGAAGGTTTAAGCGGTGTTGTGCAAATTCTTTTGACAAAAACCACATATCCGGTTTTACAAAATGTCTTTTTAGAAAGCACTGGCGACAATTTAATTGTTAAAGCAACAGACCTTGACTCTTACGTGGAAAAACGATTGCCTTTAACGGAAAAGGGTAAATCCGGCAAGGTCATTGTCTCCGGAAAAAAGTTATTGGAAGCAGTAAGAGAGTTATCTGCTGATAAATTATCTCTAACCCTTAAGGATAGCAGAGTCTATTTGGAGGCCGACGGTAGCACATCAATCTTTTCTGGCTTGGACCCAACTGAATTTCCTGAAGTTCCCAGTTTGCCCCAAGATAATGAAATTGAGTTTCCATTAGCAACATTAGAAGAAATTTTTAAGGCAACGAGTTTTGCTACGAGTAAAGATGAAAGTCGACCGGCAATATGTGGAGTATATTGGAAAGTGTCACCAACTGAAACCCGAATGGTTGCAACTGATACTTATCGTTTGGCTTTTGCTAAAAAGAAAGGTAAATTTGGTGGTAAACTGGAAGTGATTATTGCACCTAAAATCTTTGCACTCTTTCCTAAAGGTGTTGATAAAATTAAAGTATGTGTCGACCCAGCAAAAATCGGGTTAGTCTTTCCTAATACTACTATTATCAGCCGGTTGATTGAAGGTCCTTATCCTGATTATGAGCGGATTATGCCAAAGCAATATCCGTTTCGTATGCAAACTAATGTTGTCAACTTCTCATCTGCATTACGCCGGGCAGCAGTCTTTGCCCACCCTGCTGGACGCCTTGTTATCTTAAATTTGTCGGTTAAAGAATCTTCGATTTTTGCTGAAACCCAAGACCTTGGTCAGACTACCCAGATGTTTGATGCCGATTATGAAGGTGATGATTTAAAGATTGGATTTAATGTCGACTTTCTTTTAGAAGTTTTGAAACATATTGATAGCGATGAGGTAATAATGGAATTCTTAAATCCCCTTGCCGCTGGAGTCGTAAAACCTGCATCGTCTGAATCAGAAATTGAAAAGATTTATCTCTTAATGCCGATTCGACTTGAATAATTTAACATAGATATCCTTAAGGTATAACATCTCTATCTTTAGCCTTTATAATTAACATCCTTTCGTTTTATTATATATTTTACAACCCAAATTGCATTTATATAAATTATTATTATAATATAAATAAATGATGAAACATCTCGGTGGTACAATTCTTTTCTGGCTTTTGTTTATATCCAATCTGTTTAGTTCTGGAGCAAATTATCTCATCATCGCCCACGATAACTTTTATGATGCGGTAAAACCTTTAGCCATATGGAAACAGAAAAGAGGGTTGATTACCAAAACTGTTAAATTGTCAGAAATTGGTTACGATACAGCAAGTATTAAATCTTATATTCGTAATGCTTATAGTAACTGGAATCCGCGACCACAATATGTCCTTTTAGTTGGCGACCGCAACTTTATTCCTTTAGGTATGTATTTTCCTAATTGGATTCTTTATTACCCTTGGCGAGGCACTTGGACCGACCAGTATTATGTAAACCTTACTGAACAAACTGATTATCGGGATGATATGTATTTAGGCAGATTACCCTGTTCAACACCCACAGAATGTTCAATAATGGTAAATAAGATTATCTATTATGAACAAGGAAGAGGACTTAGTAAAGGCAATTGGTTTATAAAGGCAACCGGCATTGCTCGAGACCGAAGAGAAAATAATCAATGTTTCGATAGTTGTTATCTTACTGCAATACGAGAGATTCGAAAGAATTTATCAGATTATGGTTTTATTCATATTGACACCCTCTTTACTTCTAACAATGCAGATTATAATGTGGTTGAAGAATCAATAACTCAAGGAAGAAATTTTGTTGTCTATCGAGGTAGCACCCTTTCATCAACTGACAACTGGAATAATCCTTTTGGCGTCAGACCAGAACGCATTCGAAATGATTCAATGCCTGCAATAGTAATCTCTCCTACATGCCGGACGATGTTTTTCCCGGAAAATTTACCTTCTTATCCTGAACCTCAAACTTCGGCAGGCAATAAATGGATAAAACAAGGAACAGTTAGTGTACCTCGAGGCGCTGTCGCATTTTTCGGCACGACCACTCATTATCATGCTGGATTTGATACCTTTCAAACTTATTGGCGAAATGCTGCTGCAATAAAATTTTTTGAAACGATAACAAAAGAATCAGTATTTGTCTTAGGCGAAGTTATTAGAAAAGTCAAAGATAGTGTTTTGGCATGTTGCTCACTTCTAACTATCGACCGTCTAAATCATCCAATTGCTTGTTCAGTTGCTTATATGGAATGGAACTTATTGGGTGACCCTTCATTAAATCTCTGGAGATCACCACCCCAATTAATGTCTGTGGTTCACGAAACAATTATTGATGTTTCACCACAAACATTTACTGTCTCGGTTCGTGATTCTTTTAATTACTTACCAATCTCAAATGCTTTAGTTACGCTCTTAAAAGATTCTGTGATATATCAATATCAATATACTAATGATTTTGGTGTTGCCGAGTTTTCAATTCATCCGCAAACCTATGGCATAATGTCGGTTACCATTACCAAAAGAGGTTATCAGGTTTATGAAAAGAATGTTCTTACTTGTTTTGAAAATGATGTCGGCGTAATTGATATTATTCAGCCCAGAGGAATCATTGACTCAATGATTAATGTAGTTGTTCCTAAAGCCAAAATAAAAAACTTCGGATTATATCCTGCGACTTTCAATATTCAATTCAAAATTAATAATTGGGTGAGTAGTCGTTTAATTGAGAGCTTACCTTCTCAAGAAGAAATCTTTGTCACTTTTGACCCCTGGATTATTGGACCTCGAGGAAATTATGTTGGTAAATGTATCTGCCAACTAACAGATGATTTGGTTCCCCAAAATGATACCTTGGAAACGCATTTTACTGTTGTGCCTCATATTGTTGGTTGGATACAGAAAGAGGTTTTACCGACTCAGGTTCCTAATCAATATGTCAGATATGGCGGTGCTTTAGTTGGAACTGACAATTATATATTTGCTTTTCGCGGCAACAAATCTAATGAGTTCTATAAATATTCTATAGAAGAAGATAAATGGTCTTTAGCCGAATCGATTCCGTTTGGCCGGAAACCTAATGACCCGTTACAAATTAATCGGAAACAAGTCGGTAATGGAGCAGCACTTTGTTTTGATGGTATTAATACAATCTATGCAACTAAAGGCGCTGGAACTCGAGAATTGTGGGCATATAATATCACAAATAATTCTTGGACACAAAAAGCATTTGTTCCGTCCATAATCAAACGGGGTTTAAGGGGTGGTACATCAATAGTATTTGAAAATAATAAACTTTATCTTTTAGCCGGAGAACAAAATAGAAGAGTATCGACAAATTTTTTATGTTATTTTCCTTCTGCTGATACCTTAAATGGTGAACCTTGGCAGTTGTTAAATCCCGCGCCACTGGAACCTGATTATCGAACTTATCGAAATGGCAGTTGTCTTGTTGCCTTAGGTGATGAAATTTATGCTCTAAAAGGTTGGGGTAAACATAATTATTTCTATGCTTACGATACCAAAACTGGAACTTGGACTGTAAAAGAAACTATACCTCAATCTCATCCGCAACTCCTTCAGAAAAATAAAGTAAAAAATGGCGCCTCAATGACAACAGATGGTCAAGTTATTTACGCAATTAAAGGATTGGGCAAAAATGAATTTTGGCAATATCAGCCCAGCCTAATAAAGTCAAAAACTGATCTGGGAGATAACCAAGGCATATGGCTACCATTAGATACTATTCCCAGGTTACACAAAAAATCAGTTCCCAAATACGGTGCATCCTTAACTTATGCCCAAGGAAAAATTTATCTCTTAAAAGGAAACAACACACCTGAATTTTGGCAGTACACCCCGATAACAGAAATATCTAATATTAATTGCCAACAAAATCTACTTCTGCCTCATCAGGAAACAATCTCTCACAATAATTCTTTACCAGTTATTAATCCAATTCTATTCATAAAGAATTCCACAATTTTCTTTAATGTCCTACGCGCAAGCAAAGTTGTAATAAAACTCTACAACTCTTGTGGAAGATGTATTGAAGTCATAAATAATGATTTTCTTGAAGTTGGAACTTATCAGTACCGCCTTGACTTTTCTTTACTTCCTAAAGGTATCTATTTCTTAAAGTATGAAGATATAACCAGCAAAGGGACATTAAAAATATTCAAAGGATAAGCCAATTAATCAATCAACAATATCACATTTAACTCTATTGCAATATTACGAGATTAAGATTCATTAGATACTTCTCACCTTTTTAATTTCCTTCTTGACGATTAGATTTTTTTGATTATATTCTATCTGTCAGGTACAATGCAACTATACTATGAAACTATTCGATTAATTTTGTTTCTGAATAAATATAAAATTAAGCCTCGGTGTTTAATAAATAATTAACAAAAAAGATGAAAAAAAATCATCCTAAGCCAGTTGTAACCAAAAGTAAGTCTGGTATTGAAATTGAAGTTATTAAAGAATTTTGTAAAGGTTGTGGTATTTGTGTTGAGTTCTGCCCTAAAGATGTTTTAACTATTGGCTCTGACTTAAAGGTTAATGTCAGTAATATCGAGGCTTGTAATGGCGATATGCTCTGTGAATTACGTTGTCCTGATTTCGCAATCTTTGTCACTAAACCCAAAAAGAGCAAATGATTATCCTAGAAAGTACAAATAATTCAGAACCTATAAATAAATATGCAATTATTATCTGGTAATGAGGCATGCGCTATAGGTGCAATTAGAGCCGGCGTACGGTTTTTCGCTGGTTATCCGATTACACCTTCAACAGAAATTGCGGAAATAATGTCTGAAGAACTTCCTAAAATCGGCGGTATTTTTATTCAGATGGAAGATGAAATTGCCAGTATCTGTGCAATGATTGGTGCTTCGGCTGCGGGTATGAAATCAATGACCGCAACTTCTGGTCCGGGGTTTTCTTTAATGCAAGAAGGTATTGGTTATGCGGTAATGACTGAAGTTCCTTGTGTAATTATTAATGTCCAGCGTGGTGGACCAGCTACTGGCCTACCAACCAAAGTCGCTCAAGGTGATATTATGTCCGCACGATGGGGCACTCATGGTGACCATCCAGCAGTTGCTTTAACTCCTTGGAGTGTCGCCGAATCTTACTCATTAACGATTAAAGCAGTTGAAATTGCTGAACGCTTGAGATTGCCTGTAATCGTTTTAAGTGATGAAATCGTTGGTCATATGAGAGAAGTCGTCTCCTTGCCTAAATCAGTTGCAATTGATACACCCAAGAAACTAATTAAATCTGCTAACGACTATTTGCATTATGATGATGATACCAATTATGATGCACAAATTGCTCATTTTGGTGATGGTTATCGAATTCATATCTCAGGATTGACACATCGTAAAGATGGCTTCCCAACTAATGACCCTAAAACTATTGCTTGGAAGATGATGCGATTAAAAAATAAAATTGACCAGAATAAACATTGGCTTTATAGTTTTGAACATTTAGATGTTGATAGTGACACTGTCATCATATCCTATGGCAGTTCTGCCCGCACCTCTTTAGAAGCAAAACAAGAATATGAATCAGCCCATAGCAAAAAAATTGGCTTTTTACGGTTAATAATGATTTGGCCATTTCCTTACCAACAATTATCTGAGATCTTAAAAAACGCTAAACGAGTAGTTGTGGTGGAAATGAATCAGGGACAGATAATAAAAGAAATTGCCAGCACCGTTGGTCGAAATGTCGAGGTTGTCGGCGTCAACCGGGTTGATGGAGAATTGATAACTCCTGAAGAAATTTTAGCAGTATTATGAAACAAATATTTGACTATTTACAATCTATTGGCTACGATGAAACCAGAAATCCTTGATTATTTACGATTAGATGACCGATTTCCGCACATTTTGTGTCCGGGTTGTGGAATTGGTTCAGCAATGAACTCATTAGTTCGTGCAATTAATGAATCGGGCTTGAATAAAAATGAGGTTTGTGTTGTCTCAGGTATTGGTTGTTCTTCGCGTGTTCCTGGTTACCTCGATTGTGACACCTTCCATACTTTGCACGGCCGGGCAATTCCCTCAGCAACTGGTGTAAAACTTGCCCGTCCCAATATGGAAGTAATCGTTATTGCCGGAGACGGTGATTTACTGGCAATTGGTGGTAATCATTTTATTCATGCGGCGAGAAGAAATCTTGATATGACAGTAATTGTAATTAATAATTTCAATTATGGTATGACTGGCGGACAATTTTCACCCACAACGCCTCAAGGTAAACGAGCCGCAACCGCTCCTTATGGTTGTGTCGAAAGAGCATTTGATATTTGTGAAATGGCTAAAGCCGCAGGTGCGGTCTTTGTTGCCCGAAGTACAACTTATCATACACCTCACCTTAAAGGATTAATCAAACAAGCCATTAAGAAAAAAGGATTTGCCGTGGTTGAAGTTGTTTCTCAATGTCCGACACTTTATGGTCGATTAAACCGAATGGGCGATGCAGTAAAAATGCTTGAATATTTTAGAGACAACTCAATCACTGCATCTTCAATTCAAGAACCCAAAGATGCGGAAGGGAAATTTGTTATCGGTGTTTTGCACGACACTGAAGCACCAGAATTTTACGAAGTGTATAAGAAAGTTGTTGAGACCGCACAAAAGAAAAAATAATATAATGTTATCTGATTGGAAATTTAACAAAAAGAAATAATGATTATATGCGAAAAGAAATTCGTTTAGCAGGCACAGGCGGTCAGGGATTAATCTTAGCTGGTGTCATTATTGCCGAAGCCGCAGGTGTTTACGAAGGCAAAAAAGTAATCCAAACCCAAAGTTATGGTCCAGAAGCGCGCGGTGGTGCTTCGAAATCTGATGTTATCATTTCTACTGAAGAAATTTTATACCCGAAACCACGCAAAATAGATATCCTCGCTTGCCTTTCTCAAAAAGCCTGTGACGCTTACTTGAAAGATTTAAAAGATAATGGCATTGTAATTTTTGATAGTTTTTATGTTAAGCGATGTCTCGCACAAGTTTGTTTTGGCCTGCCTTTATCCCAAACGACTCGTCAAAGATTCGGTCGGGAAATATTTACCAATATAGTCTTATTGGGTGCCATCTCAGAAATTACGAAGATAGTTAGTATTGATTCGCTCAAAAAAGCATTACAACATCGTGTGCCACCAGCAACCATTGAATCAAATCTCCAAGCCTTAGAACTTGGCGTTGAAATTGCTAAAAGCCAAGCTCAGACTATTTGATAATCTTATTCTAATCTTATGGTTCAATTACCATTTAACTACTAATAATTAAAAATGGCTTCAATTTGATTTAATAAAATTATTAGATGCAAGTTCTTGCTTTTATTTTGGCTGGGGGGCAAGGCGAAAGACTTTATCCTTTAACCAAGGATCGGGCTAAACCGGCGGTTCCCTTTGGTGGTATTTATCGCATTATCGATTTTACACTTTCTAACTGTCTTAATTCTCGGTTAAAACGAATCTTTGTGCTTACTCAGTATAAATCATTTGCCTTAGAAAAGCATATTTATGCGGGCTGGGATGTGTTTGTACCTGAATTAGGCGAATTTATCCATTGTTTACCTCCACAGAAACGAATTGAAAGTGACTGGTATCTTGGCACTGCAGATGCAGTTTATCAGAATCTCTATTCTTTAAAAAATGCTCCCGCGGATTATGTTTTTATTCTATCTGGTGACCACATTTATAAGATGGACTATCGCAAGATGTTGCGGTATCATCGCCGGCATAATGCGGATATGACTATTGCGCTTTATGAGGTTCCAATTCAGGAAGCCCATCGTTTTGGTGTCTTAGAAATCGATAAAAATTATCGGATTATTGGCTTTCAAGAAAAACCCAAAGACCCAAAACCAATGCCGGATAAACCAGATAAGGCATTGATTTCAATGGGAGTTTATCTTTTCAATACACCAGCATTAGTTTCAACACTAATGGTCGATGCTGAAGATGCTAAATCGACTCATGATTTCGGACGCGATATAATTCCGAAAATGATTAAAGGTTATAAAGTATTCGGTTATCCATTTGTTGACGAGAACCGAAGTTGGATAAAATATTGGCGGGATGTTGGAACGATTGATGATTATTATTCCGCCCATATGGATTTAGTTTCAGTTGAACCAATCTTTAATCTTTATGACAAACGTTGGCCGATTAGAACTGCACAATACACCTATCCACCAGCAAAGACTGTTTTTGATGATACCAAATCTGGCCGCGTTGGTCTTGCAATAAACAGTTTAGTCTCAAACGGCGCAATTATTAGTGGCGGTCGAGTGGAGCGCTCCGTAATCTCGCCTTTAGTCAAGGTAAACTCTTTTGCCGAGGTCACAGAATCAATTTTAATGGAAGGTGTTCAAGTTGGCAGATACGCCAAAATTCGGCGAGCGATTATTGACAAACGCGTAAAAATACCTGAACGCATGACCATTGGCTATAATCTTGAGGAAGACCGAAAAAGATTTTTCGTTACTGAATCAGGTATCGTCGTAATTCCTAAAGAAAAGCAAATATAATAATGATTATTGACATAATCTTAGAGATAACCGGAAAAGATTTTTTGTCACTGAATCAAGAATAGTAATAATACCTAATATGATAAGTGCCTAATTATAAATGCTAATGACTAATGGCTAACACAGTTCAACCTTACATTTCCCAACTTCTTAACCCACAATTTTGGGGAAGTGATGTTAAAGAAGTCCGATTGATTCAAACCCATACCTCATGGGTGTTTCTCACCGGTAAATACGCCTACAAAATAAAAAAACCGGTCTTTTTTGGCTTCTTAGATTATACCAGCATATCCGCACGTGAATATTTCTGCAATGAAGAATTCCGCATCAATCAAAAATTATCGCCCGAGATTTATTATGGCATAATTCCAATTTATCGAAAAGGCAATCTAATCACAATAACTTCAGATAACGACCCTTCTTATGAAATTATTGATTATGCTATTAAAATGGCCGAATTGCCTCAAGAAGCGATTATGACTTATCGTTTGCAAAACAATCAAGTCACCTATTCAACCATTGCTAAAATTGCCGAAACAATTGCTCGATTTCACAACGAAACAGAAACCCAAGAATCGATTCGTAAATTTGGTAGTTTAGAAATTATCAAGTATAATTGGGATGAGAATTTTGCTCAGACTGAAGAATTTCGAAACATCACAATTAGTAAAAAGATATTCTCAAGAATTCAGCAATCTGTAGAGAAGTTTATGACGGAAAATCAGAAGTTATTCAACCGACGGCTCGAAGATAATAAAATCAAACAATGTCATGGTGATTTACATTCTCGAAATATCTTTGTCACCAATAAGGTTTATATTTTTGATTGTTTGGAATTCAACCCTCGTTTTGCCTGTTCGGATGTTGCTTCCGAAGTAGCATTTTTTGTTATGGACTTAGAATTCTATAACCATAAGGAATTAGCCGACTTCTTTATCGCTCGATACTTACATTATACGAAAGATTGGGAAATGCTGAAACTTTTAGATTTTTATAAATGTTATCGGGCTTATGTGCGTGGCAAAGTAACAAGTTTTAATCTCAAGGATCCGGGTATTTCTAATCAAGATAAAAAACAAGCCCAGACAACTGCTCAATCTTATTTTGAATTAGCCTTCACATATGCTCAAAATCTTTTTACCAAACCAAAATTAATTATGATAATGGGACTTCCTGGTGTCGGTAAAACCTATTTAGCACAACATCTATCTAAGGAGATTCAAGCCTATCACTTATGCACGGATATAATTCGCAAAGAAATAACTAACACGCCCATTGAAGTGCATCGTTTTGAAGGTTATGGCAAAGGAATTTATACCTTTGAAGTTTCTAAACAGACTTATGAAGAAATGTATCACCGCACGGTTAATTACCTTAAGCAAAACAGAACTTGTATTGTCGATGCGACCTTCTCTTTGCAAAAATCAAGAGATGAAGTAAAAGCAATTGCGAAAAAGACAAAAGTCCCTTTAATTACAATTAATGCAGTATGTCCGGAACCAATAGTAATGGCACGAATGAAGAAACGGGAAAATGAATTTTCTTTATCTGATGCTACCCCAGAAATCTACTACAAAATCAAAGAAAATTTTAATAAGATAAAATCTCGGAAAAATTATTTAGAAATTGATACATCAAAATCACTAACCCGAAATATTCAAAAAATAAAAAAACTACTTAAAAAACTCAGTAGTTAACGAATCGCCATTAACAGAGAACGGTTAGTCCAAATATGTATCCCAACCAATACTATTTTATAAGCGATGTTCATTTAGGTATACCCAATCGAATACATAAAAATAAACTGTTAAATTTTTTCAAACGGCTTAAAGCCCAAACAACAGACCAACAATCCAAAATTCATCTGTTTATTTTAGGCGACTTGTTTGAATTTTGGGCAGTCTTGGCTTTAACTACACATAAAAAAATAATCGAAAACAACATCATCCTAAAAGAACTTCGGCAACTAAAAGCAGTCGGTATAAAAATATATTTTTTGCCTGGAAACCATGATTACCACTTAAAAGAGACTTTTCAGCAAAAGTTTGAATTTACGGTTCTTGATAAGTTCAATCCAATATCACTCAATAACAAACAGGTCTATCTCGGGCATGGCGAAGAAATTAACTCGTCCGGTTTTTCTTCTATGACCTTAAAAATTTATCGTTCTCAAATACCTCTATTATTATTCTCTTTAATCGGTCTGGAATTAGCCTTTATTTTTAGTAAAATTCTTTCTAATTTTAGCAGCCGGTTAAGATTTCAGACGGGTTTAGATAATAAGTTTCTAAAATTTGCTCAAAAGAAAATATCCCAAGAGAATTATGATATCGTAATTTTGTCGCACACGCATAAGCCCAGATTAGAAAAAATAGGTCAAGGATATTATCTAAACACCGGTGATTGGATTAATAATTTCAGTTATGGCATCTTAAATCAAAACAAACTATCCCTGGAGAGATTTAGTTAGCGCAAACACAACTTGCATTGGGTTACGAAAAGTAAAAATCTCATGGAAAATTCTGCATCCAACAGAAATTCTATTCTGAATCTATTCAATGTCATTATGAAAGTACGAATTGTTTAAATTTATCAAATAATCTTCACTCAAATGATTTTACTCATTAACACAATTTTTCCCAGATGTCATTCTAAATTTAATTCAGCATCTCTGAAGTGATTTCAGGGTAAATCCTTGATTTCGTATGTCTATTTTAAATACGAAGCAGAGGCGAAATAGAGCGAAGTCAATTTATTTCACAAATCTTTAAATATTTGCTGAGATTAATAAGGATTACAAAAGAGAACCGTTCCGTTTATCCGATTATATGCCTTATTTAATGTTTGCCAAAATCTTATCAACTTTCTCTCTCCATGGCCGCCAGTCACCTGCGTAAATCTTTTCAAAATGTAATACATATTCTTTTATATTTTCTTCTTGATTTTTTAATAATTTTTTTAGAAGTTTTTCAGTCCCCGCTATCTGACTCCCCAAATACCACGCTCCTTGATTAAACTTTAAGGGATTTATTTTGTTATCAACACATATTTTGCAAATGTCATAAATGAACTTGACATCATCATCGACATCTTGCTTTCTATGTTTAGGAAACCCTAATTTTTTATAAAACCCTTGTGGAGGATTTTCTTCGCTTAATTCTAATATTTTTGCGAAGGCTCGAACCTACATATCAATTGGTTGTAGAAAACATAATTGTTCTAAATTCCATTCCGATATATCAATATTACTGAAGTCCACAATGTCTCGTAAGAAAAATGCCGCTATTTTAGAACTAACACCGGTAATACCCATTAACATATTATATTCTTCAGAAACACGTCCTGCCAATAGTGATTGATAAATTGCCTTGAAATTAAAAACTTCATCTGCGGATTTTCTATATTTGTTTTTTTGAGTATCGCGGATTTAATTTTTTATTTGATTGCAGGCGAATTTTTTGGGGTGGAAGGCATAAGTGATTCGAATCTATTTTAGATTTCTTCTTTGTACTCGTTTAATTCAGGTGAAAATTCTTATATACAGTGTGCGGCCAAAACAAAAAAAACGACTTGGACACATTAGCCCTCCCACCATATGCATATTTAAAAAACAATTTCAATGCTTCTTTTTCAACCTCAATTATATTAGATAGGCTTATTTTCGGTGTAAAACAAAATTGGAACATTTTCTAATAGTTTCATTTTATTAATAATTTCGTCGGTCATAATTTCTCCTTTTTTCCTTGAGTACTTATATTTGCTATTATCTTTTTCTATTTTTTCGATTCCACTATCATCTGCTCAATCAATCTAATCTGTAGTTTTATACAATAAATTTATGGTGCGGCGCCAAGACCTGTTTCACATATCCATTATAATTAAATCTCATAAACTGTATAGTATCTCTTGGACACATTGCATTATCCATTTTTATCAAAAGTCAATATTTGATAAAAATCGCTTTTTATCCTTAATCGAATTCAGAACTTAAAGGATTTTCCATATAAAGTTTCTGATGTTCTAATTAAATTTCCAACAGATTTTCTGGCTGGTTTTTTTATACATAATCTATCCAAGTTTTTCCAATGATAATTGATATAAAATGTAAAAGGGTTTTTAATAGTGGTCAATACAGTTCTAAAGGTTATCTATTTAATATAGATGCTTGAAGAAATTCAATGAAACGAACTCGGCTAACTGATATGCGACCCTTATATCCGCATATAAGATAATACACCGCAAAACCAGTGCCTAATTGTAGTTAGAATAAACCAGGCAAAGACCTAAGAGGGGGTTAGCCCCGGGCTAGCCCCTATTTACTTCAACTTCTTAACAAATTTTGTATTAATACTATGAGATTTATAAGGTTAGACTAATTATGTCTATTCGGTAGTAAAGTACTTGTCTAAAAATACTTCTCGGATTCTTTTCAGTTCTGACCGAGGAAAAACTCTTAGTAGTTTCCAACCTAAATCCAAGGTTTGTTCAATGGTTCGGTCTTCGTATTCTCCTTGAGAAACATATTCTTTTTCAAAGGTTTGGGCAAATTCTAAATAGATTTTATCCATTTCTGATAATGCGGCTTCACCTAAGATTACTTTGAGTTCTTCGGCTTCTTTACCTCGAGCATAAGCGGCAAATAGTTGATTGAACAAATCAGGATGGTCTTCGCGTGTTTTTCCTTTACCAATGCCACGGTCTTTAAGTCGAGATAATGAAGGCAGAACATCAATTGGTGGCGAAATTCCTTTTTTGTGTAAAGAACGCGAAAGAATAATCTGGCCTTCGGTAATATAACCAGTTAAGTCAGGTATGGGATGGGTCTTATCATCTTCAGGCATTGTTAAAACCGGCATCATTGTAATTGAGCCGGGTTTGCCTTTTATTCTTCCGCAGCGCTCATAGATTGTGGCTAAATCAGTATAAAGATAACCGGGATAACCTCTTCGACCTGGAACTTCTTTTCGAGCAGTTGAAATTTCCCGTAGTGCTTCGCAATAATTAGTTAAATCAGAAAGAATCACTAAGACATGCATATTACACTTGAATGCCAAATATTCTGCAGCGGTAAGCGCACATCGGGGAGTAGCAATGCGCTCAATTGCTGGTTCATTTGCTAAATTTAAGAAAAAGACCGTTCGGGCTAATGCGCCGGAATTACTCAAATCCTCAATAAAATATTGGGCTTCTTCGAAAGTAATTCCCATTGCTCCAAAAACAATCGCAAAATCACTGTTTTCTTTAGTCGTATCTGAAGTCAAAACTTTTGCTTGTCGGATAATTTGGGCGACTAATCGGTTGTGAGGTAATCCTGACCCAGAGAAAATTGGTAGTTTCTGACCCCGTACCAAGGTGTTCAATCCATCGATTGCGGAAATGCCAGTTTGAATAAATTCATTCGGATATTCTCGGGCATAAGGATTAATCGGCGAACCAGTAATATCCTGCCAATGCTCAGGAATAATTTCAGGACCGCCATCGCGAGGTTTACCTAATCCAGAAAATATCCGTCCTAAGATATTGAGGCTGAGTCCTAAACTAATACCTTTGCCCAAAAATCTAATTTTCGTCTTTTCAACATCAACTCCCGTAGTTCCTTCAAAAACTTGAATCAGGGCTTTATCTTCAAAAACTTCTAATACCTGACCATTACGAACTGTGTTATCTTCTAAAACAATCTCCACTAATTCCAAATATTTTACATTAGCCGTATTTTCTACTAAAACCAAAGGACCGGAAATCTGTTTAATTGTTCGATACTCTAACATAATTCAGTCTCTGCTGTTTATTTTAACTCTTCATCAATATCTTGTTTTAGTTCTAATATTTTCTGAAGTTCGGTCTCTGGCGTAAATTTCATTCGAGCAATCTTTTCTCGAATTGGTAATTTCTCAATCTCATTAATTTTCTCTAATTGTTTTTCTTGAGGCGTCTTATCTAAAATATTACGGGCTTTTTCATAAAAATAGAGAATAATTTTCAGCATGGCTGATTGTTTTTCAATTGATGTATAGGTATCAATATCTAAAAAAGCATTCTGGTGCAAGAAGTCTTCCCGAATTGAGCGGGCAATTTCCAGAATTAATCGGTCTTGAGGTGTTAAAGTGTCTTTGCCGACCAATCGGACAATCTCTTCTAATTCGGCTTCTCTTTCTAACAAGTAAAGTGCGTGTTCCACCTCTTTAGGAAAAACTGCACTCAAATTTTCTTCAAAATATTTTCGCAGACTCTCTGAATATAGTGAATAAGATGTTAACCAAGAGATCGCTGGAAAATGCCGCTTAAAGGCTAATTTATCTTCAAGGCTCCAAAAGACTTTAACCACTCTTAAGGTTGCTTGAACCACTGGGTCAGACAAATCACCGCCTGGTGGTGAAACGGAACCGATTACAGACAATGCACCGTATCGACAATCTTGACCTAAGGTTTCGACTTTGCCGGCGCGTTCGTAGAATTCAGCAATTCTTGCTGGCAGATATGCTGGATAACCTTCTTCTCCAGGCATCTCTTCTAACCGTCCGGAAATTTCACGTAGCGCTTCTGCCCAGCGTGAAGTCGAATCCGCTTGTAAGGCGACGGAATATCCCATATCACGAAAATATTCGCCAATGGTAATTCCGGTATAGATTGATGCTTCTCGGGCAGCAACTGGCATATTTGAGGTATTAGCAATTAAAACAGTTCGTTTCATCAACGGTTCCCCGGATTTGGGGTCTTTGAGTTCAGGAAATTCTAAAAGCACACTTGCCATTTCATTTCCTCGTTCTCCACAACCAATGAAAATAATGATTTGTGCATCAGCCCATTTAGCAAATTGATGCTGAATCACAGTTTTACCTGAGCCAAATGGTCCAGGGACACAGGCCGTGCCGCCTTTTCCAATCGGAAAGAATGCATCAATGATTCTTTGGCCAGTTAAAAGTGGTTCATCTGGCGGAAGTTTTCGTTTATAAGGTCTTGGCCGACGCACCGGCCATTTTTGTAACATTGTTATTGGTTTAATACCATCTCTGGTCTTCACTTCAGCAACTGTTTCCTTAATGGTAAAATCTCCTTGTCTAATTGAAACTAATTCACCTTGAATGCCATATGGAATCATTATCTTATGTTTCACTAAGACAGTCTCTTCAACTTCACCAATTATGTCTCCAGCAACTACTTTCTCGCCAATTTTTTTAGTTGGAATAAAGTGCCATTTTTTATTAGTGTCCAGGGATGGCACTTCAATTCCCCGTGGCACAAAATCACCGTGTTCTTGATAAATAATATCCAATGGCCTTTGAATTCCATCATAAATTGAACCGATTAGGCCGGGCCCAAGTTCAACCATTAAAGGGGTAAAGAGCGGTTCCACTGGTTCACCTGGTCCAATACCATCGGTCTCTTCGTAAACTTGGATTGATGCTAAATCACCTTTCAATTCAATAATTTCGCCGATCAATCGTTTATCCGAAACCCGGCAAATATCATACATTTTGCTTTGACTCATTCCTTTGGCCACGACTAAAGGACCAGCAACTTTAATTATTGTGCCCATAAATTAGAGTGATATAATACAGAGACGCAAAGACACAAAAAAGAGAGAGCGGTACGGAGTTTCTCTTGCAATCTCGTGTCTCATTAGCAGAAAACTTCTGTTTCATTTTTTTAACAAGTCAGTTCCTGTGGCTTTTTTGACAATTTCCCTAATGCGTTCTTCAGATACTTTTTCTTCAAGTGAAGGCAAAGCAACAAAACAAGGCAGAGGACTTTTACTAAATTGACTTATCAAATCTTTTAGCACTGGAAATATTTCTGGCGTAAAAAATATTACTTTATTTTCAATTAAAGCCTTTTCGACTGAGGCTCGGGCTGATTGTAAATCACAAGGATAAATCTTAAAACCTAATGCCCGATACGGTAGAATTGTATCTTTATCTCCTATAATTGCTATCATTTTCTTAATAATAGACTAAAGTAACCAGAGAAATATCTTAAAATACCATTGCTGATATAGCAGAATTATATCTCTATGATATAGCAGAATTATATCTCTATCACCTAAAATTGCAATCATTTCTCTATAAGTATATCACATTGACGAACCATAGAGCGCACAGAGAAAAAGAAAATCTAAATTTATTTCTCTGATGTCTTGGTATCTTCGTCGTAAAATTAAATATAACCAACTGCGAAATTTTCATAATATCCAAGCGACACTTTCTCGCATCAATTCTTTTGGGGTATTAGATAAAATTCCATAAAATATTTGCTTTAAGTTTTTCAGTTCCGTATCCCGAACCAGATAATAACCGACCAAAGGCTCATAGCCGAAAGTTGCAAAACGAGATAGATATAAAACCTTTTGCTTTTTTTCTTCGATTCGACGTTCAAGTCTGCGAAATGAATTTTTGTTCAATAGATAATTAACACCATCTTCAATTGCATCTTGATATTTAATACTATTAATCCAGCGTAAGATTCCATCCCAATTTTCATCAAATAGGCCTAAAAACACCTGTAATGGAATACCGCCGCCCCTAAGATAAATGTTAGTATATGTTATACTTTGATTTTTAGTATCTTGTTTTTCTTTTTCTGCAAAATATTTTATTCGCACGAAATTTCTAATATTTTCTAAATCAAAAGTGGTAATAAAATACTGATTAAGAAACTCATTGTCAAGAGCGTATAAGATAGCGATAATGCGCTGTGTCTGTTTTATTGGCGTCTTTAAGAAAAGTTCTTTGACCAATGGCTCATGACAATATTGGGCAAAGAATTTATGATTTTCCTCTAAGTTTTGCTTAAGAAGATACTCAATCATTTTTGTTTTTGACGGAAATTCTTTTTCTGACACATCGGCTTGGTCACGCTCTTTGACTAATGAAAGCAATCCATCTTCACTATCAGCATCAATAATTTTCTCGAAATCACTACGCTTGAGCAGTTTACTTTCTCGAGCCCGGACTCGACCAATGGCAAATCCATAATCACTAATATTTGAGAATCTAATCATTTATTAAGTAATCCCATAAATTCATCTTTTTCTAATAAGATTTTAGTCTGTACAATTTCATATTAATAATAAGACAATTTTTATAAATGAATGGTGTCATCCAGTAGTTTTCGAAATCCGTCTTTTAGTAATAAGTCTTTAACTTGTTCAATATCATCTTGATATAAACGGTCCTTGGTAATAAATGGCACTTTATCGGAAAATATCTTATAAAATTTATCTAACTTTGAAGGCACTTTATATTTTGCCAGTTCAATAGCTTGCCGGGCACAGATTATTTCAATAGCCAAAATCGTAAGAACATTCTCTAAAATTTTTTGAACTTTATTGCACGCGGTCATTCCCATACTAACAAAATCTTCTTGGGATGCTGAAGTTGAAACTGACTGAATTGAAGCCGGATGACTTAAGACCTTATTTTCGGCACAAAGTGCGCCCGCTAAAACTTGTAACATCATCAACCCTGAGTTCACTCCGGCGTCCTTGACTAAAAATGGTGGTAACCCAGAAAGTTTATCATCCAAAAGCCGGAAAATTCTCCGTTCTGAAATAAGCCCTAAAGTCGTTAATCCCACTGCCAAACAATCCATTGCTAAAGATAATGCCTGTCCATGAAAATTACCTCCGGAAATAATTGTGTTATCAACAATGATTGGATTATCTGTAACTGAGTTTAGTTCAGTAGTGACAATCTGCTTTGCAAAATTTATCGCCATCTTTACGGCGCCACTCACCTGAGGGATACATCGTAAAGAATACGCGTCCTGAACTTGTTTTTTGTTAGGAGTGTATCCGGATAATAATTTCAAGAGAGTTTTGGCAGTAATAGTTTGTTCTGGATGGGGTTTAAGATTCATTATTCTCAAATCAAAAGGTTCGATTTTCCCTTGTAATGCGACTATGCTCATTGCCGAGGCAATATCGTTAATTTTCGTCAAATACCTTGCTTCGGATACAACCCAAACACCGGATGCACTCATTACCTCAGTACCATTGATTAATGCGAGTCCTTCTTTTGGCTCTAAATTTAATGGATTTATTCCGGCTCGCTTAAAAACCGATTTTGTTGGCATCATTTTATTTTGATACCACACCTTACCATAACCCAAAAGTGTCAGCGCAATAAAGGCTAAAGGAGCTAAATCACCAGAAGCACCCACTGAACCGGTCTCAGGAACCAAAGGTACAATATCTTTATTTAACATCGTCAACAGAAGATTAATCAATTGCGGTCTAACGCCGGAATACCCTTTGGCCAACATATTGGCTCTTAAAAACATTGCGGTTCGAACAATCTCTTTTTTTATAAAAGAGCCGGCACCAACCGCATGGGATAAAATTAAGTTTTTTTGCAGGTCTTTGATGTTATCTTCTTCCAATAAGATATTAGCCAACGCACCAAAACCCGTATTTACTCCATAAACCGGCGTTTTCCCTTTTGCTACTTGATTAACCAGAGAATGAGATTTTATAATCTGGGCAATACTCTTCTTGTTCAAACCAACATTTGTTCTATTTTGAGCAACTGCTTTAATTGTTTCAAAATCTAATTGTGGCTGTGGAATCAGTACCATTTTAATTGCCTTACTTTATTCGGTTAAACTTCATATTTATTTTCAACAACGAAACATCATTGTTATACCTTTTTTATAAATATTCTTCACTATTAATCTATGTAGCATAACAACATTTATTTAACTGTCAAGTAAAAAATGGGACTTTGAAAAATCGCCAAGATGGAAGAGAAACGGAAACTTCTTAATGCCAGAGTTTAATCCTGTGAAAATCCTTTTGCTTTGGGCAATTGTTTATTTACGGTGACCTTTGTTTTTTTATGCTAAGGCTTACATTGGTATCGTTGTGCTTTTTGCATTTAATGATTAAAAGAAATTTTTCTGAAGCTCGCTATACTTTGTCTGCGTACAATTTGTCAAACGTAAAAATTATAAAAATAGTGTGCGACCGCAGGTTTTAATTTATCTACCTTCAATTTTTTTTCGACCAATAATAATCTTAAAAACTTCAAACCAAAGAATACTTACTACCGCCGCAATAACTGATGCAAACAGAAGAAGTGGAGAGGGTGGTGCGAATCGAAATATCTTGTTGAGTCCTGGAATATAGAGTGTTAAGCCCAAAGAGAGAATTGTGATACCAAATATCCAACGCAGTGCATAGTTTTTTGTCGTAAAGAGTTTATTCCAAAATGGTCTAGTCCAAGACCGGTTAGCAAGAATTAAACCCAGATTAGTCACCACAATTGTAGTAAAACCCAAAGCCCTTGCTTCCGCATCACCATGTCCCTGATAGTATATATAGAGATATACACCAATGACTGCTAACATTGCGATAAAACCCTGAAGAAAACTTATCAAAATATTTTTTTTGCTGAATAATGGTTCTTTAATACTAACCGGTGGCCGATTCATAATATCTTCCTCACCTGGCTCTGCTTCAAATACAATTGAACATACTGGGTCAATAATCAATTCCAAAAATGCAATATGAATTGGCAAAAGCACCAATGGCCAATGAAATAAAACTGGTAAAAACGATAATCCGGCAATTGGCACATGGACGGCTAAAATATAAGACATTGCTTTTTTCAAATTATCTAAAATTCGTCGTCCCATTTTAATTGCTTTGACAATTGATGAAAAATCATCATCTAATATAACGAGTGCCGAAGCTTCGCGAGCCACATCAGTGCCACGACCGCCCATAGCAATACCAATATGAGCTGACTTTAGTGCAATCGCATCATTAACACCATCTCCAGTCATTACAGTGATTTCGCCATTTTCTTTTAACGCCTGAACAATACGCAATTTTTGTTCGGGTAGAATGCGGGCAAAGACATTAGTTGTTTTTATTCTCTCCCTTAATTCGCTATCCGTCATTTGTTCTAATTCTGAGCCGGTAATAACTTGATCCGGAGCGCAAATACCAATTTGACGAGCAATATGTTGTGCAGTCTGGGGATAATCTCCGGTTATCATAATTACCCGAATTTTAGCATGATAACATTCTTTTACTGATTCGCTGACATTTGGCCGCACTGGGTCTTTTAAACCAATTAAACCTAAAAACTCAAACTTAAAATCATGTTGTCCATCTGGAAGTTCATTTTTAGTATCCGATACCATAGATTGGGGAAGTGTCTTATGGAATTTAGCGCGTGCGACACCTATCACCCGAAGTCCATCATTTGCCATCAGATTAATGGTTTGGTTTAGTTTATCAATTTCATCGCAATTCAAGTGACATAAATCAAATATGGCTTCTGGCGCCCCCTTGGCTGCAATCAAATAATCTTCTTTGTCTGGCGATTGCCAAACATTGGAAAGAGCCATCAAGTCTTTAGATAAAGGATATTCACGAATATGTAACCAGTTGTCGTGAAAATGTTCTGTATTCGATAAAGTGTAAACACCAAGACTTCTTATGGCTTTTTCCATTGGGTCAAAGGGGTCTTTTTGGCTGGCAAGAATTGCATATTCAATCAATTCGTGAAAAGTTTCCGGTAGATAAGTATTTTGTTTATTCTCGATATTATAAAAGCAACCCGCAGCAAAAATTCGTTGGACCTTCATCTGATTAAGTGTTAAAGTGCCAGTTTTATCCACACACAAGACAGTCGCAGAACCTAAAGTTTGAATTGCTTTGATTCGACGAGTAAGAATACCATATTTTGACATTCGCCAAGCCCCTAAGGCTAAAAATATTGTTAACACCACTAAAAACTCCTCTGGCAATATTGCCATGGCTAAAGTAATACCAGCGAGAAATGCATGCAACCAATCTTTCCGACTCAATCCATAAACGATAACTACAGCAATAGACAAGATAACTCCCAGAAGCAGAAAATCATGGACTAATCGACGAGTCTGCTTTTGTATGGGTGTTTCTTCAGGTTCTAAGGTCTTTAGGGTTTTACCAATTTTACCAATTTCACTCCTAATACCTGTGGCGACAACATAGCCGATACCAGTTCCTTGCACGACTAAGGTTCCGGAATAAACAAAAGGTAGATTATCCCCTCCGGGAGGTTTCAATGGAATATTAATTTCGCCAGCAATTTTTCTTACCGGCACTGATTCGCCAGTTAAAATCGATTCATCAACTACAAGATTTGTTTCCGAAATTACTACAGCATCTGCCGGCACCCGGTCGCCTTCTTTCAACACGATAATATCACCTCGAACAACTTCACGGCCAGCAATTCTTTTCTGTTTTCCTTCCCGAATTACTAATGCCCGAGGACTCGTTAAGTCTCGCAAGGCGGAAAGTGTCCGTTCAGTTTTTCTTTCCTGATAAAATGTAATGCCCAAAACCACAAAAACAAAACCTAAAAGCATCAATGCATCCATCGTATTACCAAAGATGAGATAAACGAGTCCACTTGCAATTAATAATAACATCATAGGTTCTTTAATAATATCCAAGGCAATTTTTAATACATTACGGTCTTGAGATGTCGGAAGCGAATTAAAGCCCTCTATTCTGAGCCGATTTAATGCTTCGGTCTCGGATAATCCTCGGATATTATTAAGGTTTAAATTAGACATAAAATACCAAATTATTGTGTCTAAAATTAAAATAAATAAGAAAAGCCCACAAAAATTGACAAAATGTAATTGGACATCATTGAAAAATGTAACATACGGCACGCATCTGTATCAGCAAAACATAGTAAAACTTAAAGTAAAAAATACAAAAACCAAAATGACATATCAAAATACAAATAACATCCTTTTTGCATTTTACACGTTCATCTTGATATTTGATATTTAGTAGGCTTCTGTCTTGTTTAACCATTAAATTTATGTTAACTATTGCATACTTACCGAGTATTAACATAAGTTTGAATAACAAATGATTAACGGTAGATTTTACTAATGGTCGCAAGCCATTGTTTTTTATGCTGATGATTCGCAACTAAAAACAAAGCGCCATAATCAGCAATATATTCTCCCAAAGGTGTAATTTCAACAACCAGTTGTTTGGAGAAAACACCTTCACAAAATTTAGATGATATTACTTTCTTTTTAATTAACTCTAAATAGCCGGGATTATTGAAAATAACTCTTCCTCCCAGACCGAATCTTTCGATATCGTGAATGTGGGAGATACTAACTAATACTTTTGCCAAGCGGTCTGCTGCAGTTTCAATGAGATAATAGGCGAATTGGTCAGTTTTCCGCTTCTTTTTATCAAGATTAGCCAATTTGAAAATCCTTTCCGATGTCAATTCCTGCTTATTATAAAGACTGATAAGTCGAGATTTTTTTACGATTTGAGACAGGTCATATTTATTTTGCGTTCGAATTTTTTCAAAGACACTTAATTCATTAAATGTATTAGGTTCATTAAAATAAATATCTAAAATTCTCACCGCCTGTTTTCTAACACCTTCCCCGGAGGCAAATGTCTCCAGACAGCCATAAGCACCGCATCCGCAAGCTAATTTTAACCCCGGGAAATAACCATCAATAAGAATGTGGCCAATTTCATCTAAATCTCGTTTTGGACCACCACCACCAATTCCTGTGCTAATCGTAACATAAAAAGTCTTATTAGGGTCAAGACCTTTTTGATGATAATAACTGGCTTGGGCAATCCCAGCGGCGGTTGCATCATTTTCAATGACGATTTTAATTCGATTCGAAAATATTTTTTTTAATCTTGATACCAGATCAATCTTACAATACTTATCCTTATCAGAATCAGATTTTAATCGGATGTTGGCACCAATAAAAGTATTATCGCACTCTATTTTACCAGCAACCGATATTCCGATACCAGCTACTTGTGTTTTTTTTATACTCATCTCTTGAAGATAATCTGCTAATTTACTAATGATATATTCAGTGATTTTCTCCACATTACAAAGTTGCTTATTTGAAGTAGGTATTAACTCTTTATTGTTTTGACAAAATGGACTTAGGTAGATTCTTTTAGAACATTTACCCCCAAATAGGTTGATATTCCCGGTTTCGGGTTCGGCTAAAACAAATCTGAGATAACTGCCGCCTAAGTCAACACCTAATAAATATTTTTTCATTCAGGTGAATTTTTATATAATTCATTTTTCTTGTTATACTTATAATCTTTCTTATTACTGTTGAACATTACATTATTATTATTTAATTCAATGTCTTTCTTTATTGCGATTAAACATTATTTTGAATCTATTGTGAAAAAACGAATATTAAAACATATTGGTATTTATTATAAATAACTAAATAACGCTATATTGGTAAGGTTAATATTGCACTTGATATTTTGTACCTTAAATTACGAACCAAGATAATTGGTTTCATTTTTATATTTAGTTAAAAACATTGCAATAAAATTGTTAGATAATCTTAATTAATTATTCGTATTGACTAATTGTCTTTATAACCTCCTCGGCTGATTTTGCTTCTAAGAGATTTTTTCGGGCTTCGTCTTTTCTCAATAATCGGGAAAGTCGGGCTAAAGTCATAATGTATTCGGTTTTTTTATCTTCAGGCGCTGCTATAAGAAAAATCAAATACGAAGGTTGACCGTCCAGGCTGGAAAAATCTACTCCAGAGAGAGACCTTCCAAAAACTAATGCAATATTTTTGACCGCTTTGGTTCGAGCATGGGGAATTGCAACTCCCTGTCCAATACCAGTACTTTCTAAATTTTCGCGTTTTAAGATTGCCGCAAAAAACTCTTCAGTATCTGTTATGATATTTTTATCTATAAGCACCTGAGATAATTCCTTTATTACTTCAATTTTTTCATTACTTTTGACATCTAAGATTATTGTATCCGGACTTAAAAACTCGGATATTTTTTGCATTCCGCCCCCTACATTTTAATAAATAATTTTTTCATATCGCAATCATAAAATACTATCTAATTAGTTGGGCTTAACAACGCCCTGATTCTTATTATCTGTTTTTATTTTTTACAAACGACATTATTGCATTGATATTTTCTTGCTCTATTTTTGACAAAGTATATTATGGTTTTGAGGAACAAAGACCGTTGGGATAGTAGTGTTAGTAATAAATTTACTTATATTCAATTGTACTTGGTTAGATAAAACAAGCAAATCCGGTTGAAAAGTTTGAGTTAAATTGGCGAGTTTTTTAGTTATGTTGTTTCGTGAAAGTGCATCTACTTCTTCTAAAAGTAGAGAGATTTTAACTTCATTTTCAAAGGCGTCCTCTTCGAATTCATAAAGTTTTTGCCAAGCGTAATCTTCGGTTCTACTTCTAACTGTCGCAGAATGATGTTTAATAATTGACACCGCAATGATTTGTGCTGAATAATGACGAGCAAGGGTAATCGCGAACATTGCTACTGACCGAAAGTCGTTTTTCGGTTCAATATAGACTAATATTTTCTCTATTTTCATTTTTATATAGTTATTATCTTAATAATAAACGCATATTTCAATATATATTTTCTCTGTTTTCGTTTTTATATAGTTTTATTTTAATAATAATCTCATATTTCAAATTTATTCTCTCTATTTTTATATAATTATTACCTTAATAACAAACATATATTTCAAATATTTTCTCTGTTTTCATTTTTATATAGTTTTATCTTAATAATAAACACATATTAATGCAATATCTAAAAGTTTATTTCATTTTACCTTCAAAAACACCACATGTTCTGCACACCAAACCCTATCGTAACCAAGATTCTTCGCTATATTTCTTAAGAAGTACCGGGTCATATAGATATTTTATCGGAACAATTGAAAATTTTCACAAGGTGCAAAAGACAACCAAAAGTCATATCCCGAAATGTCACTCTAATAAAGTTAGCCACATAATTCTAAGCGTATATTGTTTATTATTTACTAGAACAGAATCACAACAAAAATTAAAATCCACAGTATACACTACCTATTATTTACCAATACAAAACTGTTTAAAGATTGCGTCTAAGATTTCCTCATTATTTACCGGATTCGTAATTGTGCCCACAAGGTCCAACGATTTTCTTAAATCCAAAAGCGTAGCATCTAAATAACCCGCATTTTCTGCATTTTTTATCAAAACTACGCTTTGACTGAGGACATTTATATGTCGGTGATTTAACAAGAGAATATCGTCCATAACCTTATGTCTGATATTTTTTAGATACCATCGAGCAATGGTCTTTTTGAGATTCTCGATACCTACATTAAATTTTGCAGAAACCAGACAGATTTGGTCGCCATTAAATATATTACGATTAAAACGCGGTTTAAGATCAATTTTATTAAGAACCCAAATATGAGGTTTGGTTTTAACCGCATTAAAAACCATTTCGTCTTGGTCTTGAATCCTCGATGAATTGTCAAATACACCCAAGACTAAATCGGCATTTTCAAGCCAATCTTTGGTTTTTTCAATGCCGATAGCCTCAATCTTTCGAAAACCTTTCGCATTTTTAATCGTTTTCAAACCAGCAGTATCAATGAAATGAAAAGCGATACCTTGAATAAAAACTGACGCTTCTAAACTATCACGCGTAGTCCCTGGTATTTCTGTAACAATTGCTCGTTCCGCCTCACATAACCGATTAAACAACGAAGACTTTCCTACATTCGGTCGACCAATAATCGGACAAATTACACCCGACCGCAAAAATTTTAGTTCTTTATTTTTCGCTAACAAATCTTCAATTTCAAGACGTAGTTTCTTTATTTTTGATAAGAGCCTTTGGTATTCTGATTTTACAGCCTTGCCATCTTCTTCAAATTCTAATAAATGCTCTAAATGCGAAATCAAGGTTACAAGTGTAGTCTGGATATTTGCAATATATGAGGATAAACTGCCCTGTAATTGCCGTATTGCTAACTGGTGTTGATAAGCATTATGCGCTTGGACCAAATCTAATACCGCTTCGGCTTGAGTGATATCCATCTTTCCAGCAAGCACTCTTCTTTTAGTAAATTCGCCGGGTTCGGCAAGCCTCGCACCATTACTTATAACAATATCAAGAATTAAAGATGAGACATAATCACCGCCATGGCAAAAAATTTCGACCATATCTTCTCCTGTATAACTATTTGGCGATTTATACACAGCAAGCAACACTTCATCAATTAATTGTTTTGTTTTAGGGTTATATATTGAGCCATAATGAATCGTATGACTTTTGACATCTGAAGGTTTAATTTTACCAACGAATATCTTATTCGCGATCCAAAATGATTGTTCGCCGGAAATACGAACAACCGCAATCCCCGCGGGGCCAGGTGCAGTAGCAATGGCGGCAATCGTATCGGACATTGACTAACAGTTAACCAATCGTTATCAGAAACTAACAACTAAACATTTGGTGCGATAACAACAGTCCTTTTGCTACCGCTGCCGATACTATAAACTTTAACTGTTCCTAACGGTGCAAGTTCTTTCTCGACTATGCGTAATTCCCGTTCGGTTAAAATATCGAGCGCCATTTCCCGTTTCGTGTCTGAGACAATTTTAGCCACGGCCAATGCTTTTTTCTTTAAGAAATTCTCCCGTCGCATTCGATAACCTGCAACATCAACAAAAATATCGAGTACTTCAGGAAATCGGTGTTTCATTATCTGATTGGTTATTGCTTGAATTGATTGAATAGTTGTTCCGCGTTTTCCAATCAATAGACCGTCCGACGAGCGACTTCGCACATTAACATAATAGCGGTCCTCCATTAAACTTACTTTAACTTGCACTCTGATGCCCATTAACTCAATAATAGTTTTGACAACTGTTTCAATCTCTTTATCTAAATCGATTCCCGATGTCTGTTTTACCATCGAAGTTTCGGCATTGCTGACTGTATTAGCAACACTTTGTTCGTAAACATCTTTATTGGTTTCTTCAGGTTTTTTATCTTGATTTGCATTTACTGCGTTTACACTGATAATTTCTTCCATTTTACTCCTCCTCGGCTAATCAAACTCTCCACAATTGAGAGTAAATTAAAAAATAGCCAATATAACTGTAATCCTGATGGAAAATTAAGAAAGATTACAGTAAGAAAAATAGGCATAAATATTAAAAGCACCATATTCCTTTTATCGGTGCTCGTCAAAAAGTTCTGAATTAAAAATGAGACGCCCATTAAAATCGGTAAAATATAATATGGGTCTTTGACTGATAGGTCTTTAATCCAGAAAGCAAATTGAGCCTGTCGCAACTCAATTGTCTTTTGTAACACTGAATAGAGCGCCCAGAAAATTGGAAGTTGAACAATTAGCGGTAAACATCCGGAAAAAGGATTTATTTTATAAAGGCGATACAATTGCATAGTTTCTCGATTCAGAGTTTGGGGATCATCTTTATATTTTCTTTTCAGTTCTTCTAACTTAGGTTGTAACAGCTGCATCTGGCGCATCTGTTTCATTGACATCCGACTTAGCGGAAAGAAGATAAGTTTCATTAGAATTGAGAAAAAAATGATGGCTATTCCATAATTCTTAAAAATGTTATAAAGAAATTTAAATATTCTCAGAATAATTAGACTAATTGCTTTTGTCCAGCCCCAATCAACTATCGTTTCCCATCCCAAATGAAATTTCTTCAAAATGTCATATTCCAAAGGACCAAAATAAATTATGTATTCCGCAAGATGATTACGGCTTGGTTGGTAAGTATAACCAATTCGGCCATCTCTTAAAGGATATATACTAACCATACCCAAAGAATCCTTGCTGGCAAAGATACTAGTAAAATATTTTGACTTCAGACCAACCCATAAAACATTGTTTAATTGGGTTAACTTTAATTTTGCGGCGGAAAGTTTTTTTATTTTATCATTCGATTGATAAAACATCATAAAATGTTTCAATTCATCTTTGATATTCGACTCCGTCAAAGCCAATCCCGGTGAATAAACAATCTGATAGGAAACTCGATTATAATTAGTATCTGCAATCTTTAGGGAAATCACATAATCTTTGTGTAACTTATAACTCTTAGTCATAAAATTTTGGAAAACGACTGTTGAATCATCTTTATATCGTATGGACCAATTGTTGTTAACTTCATTTTGATTAATTGATATTGGAGTTTCTAAAATTAAAGTTTGGTTCGGCACGAGTTCAACTGAATATTTCTTTAAAAATACAGATTTGATACTTGCACCATAACTGGAAAATACTAATCGCATCTCATTGGTCTCTAACATTACAGTAGTTTCCGCAATAACTGCTGAAGAAGTTTTCCGTGGCGCAGTTTCTATTATATTATCATCCACCTTGATAGCCGGGTGGGTGGTTTCGGCTATCTTCGGAGAAAAAGGAGAACTTGTTGGTTGTACGGGTCTCGGTTTAGATATAAATATCTGCCAAACAAAAAGCACCAGCATTATTAATATAAATCCAATTAACATTCTGGTAGTATCACTCATTCGTCTACACCTTATTGTAATAGTTGTTAGGATTGTCTTTCATATATTTTTTATGGTATTGGGTCATATCCGCCCGCATCAAAGGGATGGCATCGCAAAACTCTTTTGAAACCTAAAAGTAAACCTTTCAATAATCCGTATTTTTCTAATGATAACTTAGTATATTCTGAACAGGAAGGATAGAACCGACAGACTTTAGGTAATAAAGGACTAATAAGCGTTTGATATAAATTAATTAGCATAATCATTAGAGATGTCAAAAATCGACCCTTCATACTATCTTTATTCAGTTCTTTCTGAATATTTCTTGTCGACATCCAGTTCTGTTCCGCATACAACTGTATTTTTATCGTTCTTATTATCAATTTTTGTTAATAACTCAAGCATCTCTGACTCTAATTCTTTTAAAAGCTTCTCTATCGCTAAAGTTCGCGCTTGCACAATATACCAATAATTATGAGCAAAATATTCTTTATTATTACGATAAATCTCACGCAGATAACGCTTAACACGATTACGCATTACCGCCTTGGGAGCAACATTTTTGGGCACTAAAAATGCAATTTTTCGATTCGGTCCTTTTGTATAATAAACTGAGAAAGATCGACTGCTTACAACCTTACCATTTTTAAGAACTGCATTAAATTCTTTTAGGGTTGACAAAATTTCTCTTTTCGGTAACTTCTTATTATTATCTGCTTGAGCCATTTTATACTCATCATCAAAGCAATTTTGTTATCAGAGATTGAAACCTATATCTGATTTGATAATAACGGATATAGGTTCTCAAACCCATCTTAAACAGTCAATCTTTTGCGACCTTTTTTCCGGCGCCGTTGTAGAACTTTTCGTCCCCAGTGTGAAGACATTCGGGCACGAAAGCCGTGTGTTCGTTTTCTTTTTATATTAGAAGGCTGATATGTTCTTTTTGGCATATGGTGGTATTATATGACATTTAACATAAAAGTCAAGTCTTTTCCAAATACTTACCACGAACTACAGCAAATAGCATTGAAAACGATTTTGAAATAAAAATAAAAAAAAGTGAAACAAAACAATTCAATATGAATTCTTGAAATTATTATGAAATTTTGTCAAGAAGCGATAACAATTACTGATTTCTGCTAATAATACGGTTCTAAAACAAAGATATTTTCAAGATTTGTAAAAATTTTTCCAAAGACAAATATCACTTTTCTTCTAATAATAGTGTCCGACCTGACTGGTTTAATGACACACAATTAATAAATAACAACTTAATAAAAAAGTATAAACGTCATTTTAACAAAAACATAGAACTGAGTTTTATTTAACTCATTGATTTGCTGTGTATTATTTTAAAACTTCTTATATAAGGGGAATAGAGGTTTCCGCTGTCTATGCTGCTTAATAGCAAGGTATGAATCATAAAGAAAAAGACTGTAATTGAGTCGTTTAATTTATTTATATTTTTGTCTGTAATTAGTCTGTTTTGGACTAAGTGACATAAGCAGTTTTGTTGTCGGGGATTAAAAGAACTTCATCCCTATCATCTGAGGTATATTATACCTAACCAGTGACAAATATGAAAGACTGGTATATTAAAAATAACATAAAGTTTATGAGGTGTAAACTGGCTACCATAAGGCCTTCTTTAATGCTTGTTATATTTGTTGAAAACTGTACATCTGTCATATCCGCTTCCGTGTTGTCCGAAAGATTTGCTAGATTATATTGGTTGTCTATAATTTCTTCCATAATCTTTCATCTTATATAAAAAAACTTAATAACTTCTTATTATTATTTCCTTCTATATTTTTGTATACTCTGATACCTATATTTCTACTTATTTACCCATTTTTTAAATCGAGCATATGCCTTTTTATAATTTGTCGCCGACTAAATCCGAAGAGACTTTCCTGTTTTCTACAGCGCTTTCACCACAAACCTATTGACATCTTATTATTTCTCATTGACTGTTAAGTTTAATTCTATCCGCAACCAGTATCGTTTTATGCTAGTTAGTGACTCTCTAATCTTAATCTATATGTCATCTAAAAATAGAAAAAACAATCTCGGTTACTGCCCTCTTCGTTGATATTTTTGATTTCATTATCAAAAATCCTACTAATATCTGAGATGCCTATTAACATACGGTTTGTGGGCTCTGATCGTTCTTCTTAGACAGATCCAATTTCTCCGGTACTGATATTAGCAACGAAGACATTACGGATGAATTGGTTTATTTCTTTCCATTGGCTGAGGTATTTCTTAAAAACTTTAGTTGGAAGTCCACCTTAACGAAGATAAAGTACTTTAGATTCCGTAAAAATCCGATGAAAGTCACAAAGTTACGATTACTGATGCGAGCAAGGATTCTTTGATAATGCTCAGGTTTGATTGTCCCATTAAATTCTATTTGACTTATGCTTTGTAATAATTGTCTCATGGTTTCTATCATTGCTTTACATACTCTTCGGCGTCTCGGTTTTTGTTGAAATAATTTTTTATTATTACCCAGATGGTATTACGCTCTCTTGCCGATAAATTATATTATAAATGTGTCCTCCTTTTCTTATTATTTTATTTAAATTTTTTTTATCAAATGGTATTCAATATTTTTAACATATCAATCCTAAATTTACACAAAATATTATATACTACCTATCGTAAGCATAAGTTGACAAGTTTTGATTTGCAAATTATGATTGAATATATGGCAAATAAAATGAAAATTCTGGTCACTGGCGCAAAAGGAATGCTGGGCACAGATTTTTGTGAATATCTCAAAAAATATAATTTGGTACCATTTGAATGGGACCTGCCAGATAATGATATAACCGATGTTAATCGCACGATAATAACTATAGAACAATTAAAACCGCAAGTTGTTGTTCATTTTGCGGCCTATACTGATGTCGATGGATGTGAATTAAATAAATCTAAAGCTTATGCAGTAAATACTCAAGGCACTTGGGCAATGGTTTTAGCAACAAAACAAGTTAACGCCAAGTTTATCTACATTAGCACTGATTATGTATTTGACGGCAAAAAAGAGTCTTACCAAGAAACCGATATACCCAATCCAATTAATTACTATGGATTAACTAAGTTCTTTGGTGAAAAATTAGTTTTACAGCATCTGAAAAAATATTTCATTGTCCGGACGTCTTGGTTATTTGGTAAAAACGGCAAAAATTTTGTCTCAACGATACTGAAATTAGCTCAAGAAAGAAAACTATTAGAAGTAGTTAATGACCAAATTGGTTCGCCAACTTATACTAAAGATTTATGCGAACCTCTCTATCAATTAGTGAACTGCGAGCATTACGGAATATTCCATCTTACAAATTCAGGTATATGTTCTTGGTACGATTTTGCTTGTGAAATTATAAAGCAAATGGGATTAACTATACCAATTATTCCGATCACTTCGGATAAATTGTTACGACCAGCAAAACGACCGAATTACTCCGTTTTAGAAAATTATAATTACAAAAAGATATTTAATAAATCTTTACGAAATTGGCAAGAAGCATTAAAGGATTTTCTTAAAGAAATTGTTTGTTGAGAAAACGATATCATAAACTATAGCTATTATTGAGTGTTAGCAAAGTAATTGTTTCAGTTAGTTGCCAAGGGTTGCTATCGATTGTGTATATTATTAATTAGATAATTTAGATAATAATGAAACAACCTCGCTTGACTGTTGATATTATCATTGAATATCAAGGTAAAATTGTGTTAATAAAAAGGAACAATCCGCCTTGGGGTTGGGCATTACCCGGCGGTTTTGTTGAATATGGTGAGACTGTCGAATCCGCAGCAGTTCGAGAGAGTAAAGAAGAAACCGGTTTAGATTTGTTAGAATTGAATCAATTTCACACTTATTCTGACCCAACCCGTGACCCACGGGGACACACAGTTTCAGTTGTTTTTACTGCTAAAGGGGCTGGAGTATTAAAAGCGGGCGATGATGCTAAAGATATTGGTTTATTCTCATTAGAAGATCTACCGCCATTGGCGTTTGACCATCAAAAGATTTTACAAGATTATGCTGAGACCAAATTTAAAAAATCTGATAAATGTTAAAAAACATTTTAAAGCAATACTTACTTTAAGAATTTTCAATGTATTATGCTTATCTGTAATTTATTACTAAATGTCTTTTTCGTATTTTCATCAAGCACATATTCTAATGATAGAATTATCTTTTGTGCGAAAATTTTTAGATTTATTCACAAACAATAGTACATGCTGATAATACTATGTTGGGCGCTGTTAACCGTCGAGATTAATAAAGATTCTCTTTTTAGCCGGGCAGGCGAAAATTTACCTGAAATCAAAAAATTTATTTCCTCAGCCGAACACAAAGGGTATTGGCATTGGGCAGAGTTCTTACTTTCAGCAATGCCGGATGTTGATTTAGTAAATCTCAAAGCAGACGATTTTATTAAATATTTCGATGCCTTGAAAAAGAATTATAATCGCGTACCCTGGCGAAACAGAATAAATGATAATCTATTCTATTATTATATCCTTCCTCATCGAGTAAGCCAAGAACCATTAGAGAATTTTACAGTAATTTATGCAGATACATTGTATGAACTGATAAAGAAAACAAAAAGTATACGCGAAGCAGTGCTTCGAATTAATGAATGGGTGTTTACTAAGATGAAATATGAACCGACTGAACGCTGGGACCAGAATGCTCTAACCACCATCAAACGTGGTATTGGAAGATGCGAAGAGATGTCAATTCTATTCATTAAAGCACTTAGGACAGTTTGCATTCCGGCTCGTCATACCTATACGCCTTGGTGGCCATTCACAAATTCCAATCACGCCTGGGTTGAAGTCTGGATTGACGACAAATGGTATTTTCTGGGTGGCGGTGAACTTACAGATCTTAACCAAACCTGGTTTGCTATACCTTCAAACAGGACTGCGATCATTAAAAGCGTTGTTTATGGTAAAACCCCTGAAGAATTACTCAAAACCCACAAGTCCAATATCAAAAAAGTATCTAGTGGTTTTGGTACTGAAATAATTGATAAGCAAGGGAATGATTATTTAGTCATCAATTCAACTTCTAATTATACAGATGTCATTGAACTAACGATTAAAATTACAAAGGATAATTTGCCTGAAGAAAGTGTCTCCGTTTCAATCTCAGTATATAATTATTCTTCATTAGCACCGGTTGGTCTGAAAAAGACCAATAAAAATGGATATGTTCAGTGGTATGTAGGAAAGACAGATTTATTCATTTATGCTTATAAAGATACCAGAATCGGTTATTATATTTGGCGGCCATCAAATGAAGATTATGATACTATTCAGATTGATATTTCAAAAACTGAATTTCCTGATACATCGTTTTGGTTATATACTCGTAAAGTAACACGAAATTTTCCAAAGTCAAGATATAAACCCAATACTAAATTACTTAAGAAATTACAGGAAGAACATTTTACTAAAATCAATTCTCTTGATAGTTTAACAGTTACACAATTAGACTCTCAATCACTCAAGATATTTAATGACGCCAAAGGTAATAAACAATCTTTAATCAATTTTTATTTTAAGTTACCTGAAACGAAGAAAACGATTTTCCAGAAGTATTTTCAGCATCTGGGGCAAAAAGATCTGGTTGGTTTTGATACCAGTGGACTATATCCAGAACTTTTATCTTTAGAGAAGTCATTAAGTTGGGCAAATAAAAGCATTCCAGATACGATTATTAGAACATATCTTGTCGCACCACGAATTTTATATGAACGATTAGGAAGTTGGCGCAGTGAACTACAAGAACATTTTATGAATCTAAGAAAAGCAACATTAAAAGATAAACCAAGAGTTAACCGTGTTGTTAATAATTTATTTGATTGGGTAAAACAGAACCTTAAGAAAAAAGAAGAAGGAGATTATTTTGGTCCAATGATGAACCCGTTAGATGTTTATAGAGCAAAAAGAGCGACTGACCTTGAACAATATATTTTTATTGTCGGAGTATTAAGAAGTATTGGCATTCCTGCAAGGATAAAATGGAGTTATGATGCAGTTGAATATTGGGATAATGGTTGGAAAGAACAAAGTTTCGAGCCAAAAGACCAGAAAGAGAAGAGGTGGATTGGTTTAAAATTTGAGGCAAATAAGACAGATATTACTGAGCAAGTTGAATATTTCGAAGACTTTAGTATTATAAGATTTAAAGATACGCCAATACGACTTGAACCAGAAATTGATAATTTTAACAAACGCATAATCATTACACTTAACGCAGAGCCATCATATCTCATTACCGGCTGGCGAAATGGTTTTGGCGATGTATATGTGCGCATTAAGAAAATTTTACCTTCAAAAGATACCAGTTTTTATAATATAAATATGGATATACCTGAAAATATAAATCCTGGCGATTTGATGGTTCGAGAATATAAAGGACTAAGAGATTTAACCAAAATCGGCATTAACGGAAAGACACTAAATAAAGGAGATGTGTTAGTAATTATCTTTGATATAGAATCAGAAGCATCTAAATCAACACTTAAAAATGCTTGGCAAGACATAAACTTATTCAAAGGTAAGGTCTATTTATTAGCAGTTGCTTATGATAAAGAACAAGTTCAAGTTTTTTTGAAAGAAAGGGATATATATAAGGAGAATTTTTATCTTATCAAAGAAGATATTTATAATAAATGGGGCATCAAAGAACTACCTTCTTTCTTATATTTAAGGGATGGTAGATGTATGTTTTGGGTTGAAGGTCTAAACTTATACATACCTAAGTTGATACAAACTTTTCAAAAATAGTTTTGAAAAAAATTGCCTTTTTCAACAAATTTACCATAGTAGGGTAAATACAAAAGAGAGAAAGTTTTTATAGAGTAAATCTCCAAAATAATAGTGTTTAATATTTTAATACATTTAAGTTTTATATGTTAAAGATACCGACTATTTATTCTTCTGTCTTGACTTTTTAATATTTTTACATATAATATATACAGTCATTAAACCAATGATGGAAACAAATAATTGCGGAATTAGGGAAAGTGTCTTCAGACACCCACCCAAAGCATCTTAACCTCCTTCGCCTTTATCCTTACCCCGGATAAAGGTGTACATAACCTCCTTTCAAAAAAATGTCTGAAGGCAGCCCCATCTTTCCCTAATTCCATTTTTATGTAATCAAATTCTTGTAATTAAATAGTCCAAATAAATTTATCCAGTAGATTAATTTAAGATTTTAATTAGTTCTTGAGCGGTATTATAAGCACCATTAATTGGTAATTTACCCCATCCTCGTACCGCCATCTGAGCTAAAATTCCTGACTTATGTAATTCTTTGATAACCTTGGCTAAGTTTCGGGCTTCGGCTATGGTTGATATTGGATAAACAACGCCTTGCTCTTTAGCAAACTGATAATTTTCTATTGCATAGCTACCAATCATCGGAAACAATACAAACATTGGAATACCTAATCCGACAGCCCAATTAGTATGCTCATGACTTGCTGAGACAAAAATGTCAAGTAATGGTAAAAGACGAGTCACTCTTTTTTGATAATCGACACGATGCTTACTTTGGATAAAAACAATTGAGCTTTTAGGTCTAAAAATAAGATTTTGTTTTTGATTAAGTTGAGCAATAAAATTTCGCGTTTTTTTCTGATTAATACCAGTAAAGACAATAGTCCTAAAGTTATCTTTAGTTACCGAAATAATTCCTTCAATAATTTTCTGAATATGAGGTTTAGGATATGCTCCAGAAATAAAAAAACCGACCGTTAATGGTTTGTCTGAGTTTAACCGCAATAGCCGGGTCTTAAAATTTTCTTCCGCAGAGATGACTAAGTCCGGGCAGATAACCAATCCGCTAACAAAAACAGTGTCAGATTTTACGCCATAATTAATAAGTTTTTGTTTGGTTGCTTCGGTCGGAACAACGATTTTTTTAACATTACAAGCACATTCGGGAGGCGCAGCAATTTCTCCATGAATATACCAAATATCTCCGTTTAGATTATGGGCTAAAATTGGATGTGAAACTAAAACGACTTGGTGTTTATCGGCAATTTCTTTTTTGATATTCATTAGACAAAATCGAGCTAATTTATGTCCTTTTCCAGATGCTCGAAATTTATTGTAAAATTTCGTGCTAAGTCCGCCTTGTGCCCCAAAGCAATATAATTTTTCTGAAAATCGCCAGAAATATTGAGCAAGACCTTTTTCTCTACTCAGGACCTCAAGGTATTTTATAGGTATTCTAGGATTTTGAATTTTTATCGCTTGTAATACATAATCTAAATAATAAGGATGGCCTAACCCAATTTCTAAATTAATTGCTAATAGCGATGGCATATTTTGAGACTAATAAATAAAGATATGATTGTCAAGTAAAAGAACCTTCAAAAATTCTTACAAAACTACTGACCTCTGAAGGCAAACTAAAAATTTTTTTATATTTTCTGTGAGTTTATGCCATAAATCTTATTGGTCAGAATACATATTAAAAGGGGACATGTGAGTATATAGTGCTTATTATTATGAGATTAACTTGACTTTTCACTCTTCTATTATAAAATATAAAATATGGGAAAAATTAAATCAGATATTGGTAAATTTTCCATCAGTCTAAGTGGCATTGACCCTGTAGCTTTACTCGGATTAGCCGATGAAAATCTTAAACTTATTAATCAATACTTTCAATCGCAAATCTCGGTACGTGCTGACCGCATTCGGGTGACCGGTCCTAAATACGAATTAAGTAAAATTCGGGAATTATTCTTAAATTTAATTAACGCCTTAGAACATAGCGAAAGCATTACTTTAGAACGAGTCGCTCAAGAAATAAAAAATGTTGTCCCTGGACAAAAACTGGTTGTAGAACAGAAAGATAAATCTTTTGAGATAATAACAACGGAGAATGAAATTCGAACACCCAAAAAAGTAATCATTGCTAAAAGCTCTAATCAAGAACTATATTTACAGGCAATCGATAATTTTGATATTGTAATTGCAATTGGTCCAGCCGGAACTGGTAAAACTTATTTGGCAGTAGCAAAAGCAGTACAAGCATTAATATCAGGGAGAATTAGTCGAATTATTTTGACCCGTCCAGCAGTTGAAGCTGGTGAACAACTAGGGTTTTTACCTGGCAATTTGAAAGAAAAAGTCGACCCATATTTAAGACCATTGTATGATGCTTTATACGATATGCTCCCTTTAGAAAGAATGAAACGATTAATTGACGAACAAATAATTGAAGTTGCACCGTTAGCGTATATGCGTGGAAGAACTCTTTCGGATGCGTATGCGATTTTAGATGAAGCTCAAAACACGACTTCAATTCAAATGAAGATGTTTCTTACCCGTTTGGGATGGAATTCGAAAGCAATTGTTACGGGCGATGTCACTCAGATAGATTTAGAAAAGAGATATACTTCCGGATTAATAGAAGTTCAGACCAAATTAAAAAATATTGAAGGTATCAAATTTGTCTATTTTAATGAATACGATGTCGTCCGACCGCCACTGGTTTCCAAAATCATCAAGGCCTACGAGACAGATAAATCCCAATAAATTAAATGTCAACAAATAATAATATCGAAGATGGCTACTTAAAAATTATCGACCAATATGATAATCGAACTAAAAGCAAAAACTAAATTAATAGTCCAGATAGTCCAGAAGGATTATTCGGACTTGTCAATTTTACTTAGGTGGGATAATGAAAATTGAATGCTTAGGAAATGTATCCAAAACTGAAATTAGAACTTATAAGAAATTTGCTCAAACTGTTTTAAAAAGATTTTATAATCGATTATCACCCAATGCAAAATTCCTTAATATAATATTTGTCAATGACCAATATATCAAAGAGTTAAATAAAAAATATTTAGGTCGCAATCGAACAACAGATGTTTTAGCATTTCCCATTAATGAAGAAATATGGGCCGAAATATATATTTCTAAAGACCGCGCCCGAATACAAGCCCAAAAACTGAATCTCAGTCCGAAGCAGGAAGTCTGTAATTTGATAAGACATGGTATCCTTCATCTTTTAGGCTTCTCACATCAAGAAATGGAAAAACAAGATTTGAATAATTTAATTATTTAAACTCTTTGTTTCAAAAAGTTAATATCCAAAGTGTCAATTTGGGCAATTAAATTTGAAGTCCCGTTGTAATTTTTATCGTTGAGTAAACAAAGTAAATGTTTATCTATTTGATAATTGTAATTATTCTTTTAGTGTTTTCTTTTATTTTTTCCGGCTCGGAAACAGCTTTTTTTAGTTTTAATGAAACTTTACGGGCTTCAATGCGAGAAAAAGCTCGATATTCAGTTACAGGCCGCAATTATTTAAAATATCTCACAATAATAGAAAATTTGGTAAATAATCCTTCAACATTATTAGCCACTATCCTTTTGGGTAATCTCTTTGTCAATACTTCGGCATCTTCAGTTTTTACTCTGTTTGTCATCACTTTGGCAAAAAAATACGACTTAGCGGTTGATATATTCATTACTATCGGAGCAATCTTTATGACGGTTTTACTGCTAATTTTTGGTGAAATTACACCCAAAGTTATTGCTGTCCGCAATCCCAGCACATTTGCATTGAAAACTACGAATTTAATCTATTGCCTTTCCAAACTATTTAGATGTGTAACTACTCCTTTACAACAATTGGGTGACTGGCTATTAACTCGAATTAATCGTTATATAACAAAGACACCTTTTCCGTCAGAAGATGATTTAAAGACAATCATTGATTTAAGTAAAGAACAAGGTTTAATTCTTGTTGAGGAAAAAGATTTTCTTTACAATTTAGTTGATTTATCCCATCGTCGAGTGTCCGAAGTGATGACTCCTCGCATTCAAATGGTTTGCCTTAATAAAGATTTAACCATTACTGAAGTTATGAAAATAATCACCTCGAATGACTTTCCCTTATATTCGAGAATTCCAGTCTATAAAGAGACTGTTGATAATATAGTGGGCATCCTTTACTTAAAAGATTTAACCACAAAGATTAAAACTAAAAAATTTTTGCAGCGTCCGATTGAAGAAATTGTGCGCCGACCTTACTTTGTACCCGAAAACAAATCTTTGCCAGTTCTTTTAGAAGAGTTGCGGAAAAAAGATTCCCATATCGCAATTGTTATTGATGAGTATGGACAAACTGCCGGTCTAGTAACATTAGAAGATATCTTAGAAACACTATTAGGTGAGATTCAAGATGAATTTGACACTACTGAAGAAATGCCTTATAAATCTGTTGATTCCCGATCTTATCTTGTTTCTGGTGATATTGATTTAAAAACTTTAGACCGTTTATTTGGTGATTTTAGCCAGGATATTTCTCCATCAATTGGTGACCGTTTAAGTGGTTTTATCTTACATAACTGGGGCCGGATTCCTCAAAAAGGTGAAATTTTAATTTATAAAAATTATCGACTGGAGATAAAATCCATAAGTCGAAAACGAATTCTTAAAGTATTAATTACAAAAGTAGGCAATGAATGAAATAATCTTGGGTCTAATCACTGTAATCGGACAAGGAGTTTTTGCTGGTAGTGAAACGGCTTTTGCTAAAGCCAACTGGATTCGTTTGATGACTTGGGCAAAAAGAAGCAATCTTGCCTCAGTTTTCAAAGTCCGTGTCAATACCGCAATTGGCGTTTTAGAAAAAAAAGAACAGGTTTTAATTATCACTTTAATTTTGACTAATCTCTTTGTGGTAATGACATCAGTAATTTTTTCCCGCTTCTTTATTATCTATTTTGGTCCAGCATATACAATCGTCTCAGTAATACTTGTAGTGATTTTATCATTAGTATTTGGTGATTTTTTACCTAAAGTTATTGCGCAGGCATTTGCCGAATATTGGGTAATAATTATCAGTCCTTTAATCCGATTATTGTTAATTGTCTTTTCGCCAATTTTGCCTAAAGTACGAAATAATAGTTATTATAAACTCTCAAGGCAGGATTTTCTTTCTTTGCTCAAAGAGAAAAAAACAAAAGATTCGCCAACTCTCAATCAAATGGCAAAAGCCCTTTTTGAATTTTCCCAAATGACAGTCGGAGAGATTATGATTCCTAAAGAACGGATTGTTGGATTACCGGAAGATGTGACTTATCGACAAGCAAAAAAAATCATTGAAAAATATCGTTTCTCACGGTATCCTATTTATCAAAAAAATCTTAATAAGATAATTGCTATAATTCATATTAAAGATATTATTTGGGCAATTAAAAGCAAAACCTGGAAATTAAAAGAGTTTTATCGAAAGCCTTATTTAGTGTCTGCAAAGGATAAAGCGATAATGGTTTTGAAAACAATGAGCCGCCAGGGTGAACATTTAGCAATTGTCCAAAATGAACAGGCCGAGACTGTAGGAATTATAACTTTAGAAGATTTACTTGAAGAAGTAGTAGGAGAGATTAGAAGTGAAACTTAAATTAAATGGGAAATTTAAAACTACAAATCAAAAACATCATTTAACGATTGAGCAATTGCTTAGGTCAAATCAAATCGAAAACCTGAAAGAACTTTTACCTAAAATTCATCACTCAGAAATCGGTATTGCAATTAAACGTCTAGAACCGTCATTAAAAATAAAACTTTTCCAACTTTTAGATGTTGACCAAGCTGCCGATGTACTGTTAGACATTGACCGCTATTCGCTAGGAATAATACTGGGCGAATTAAGTAAACCAGAGCTATCTCAAATAGTTAAAGAAATGGAAGCGGACGAAGCAACAGATATTGTGGGAACGATGCCAATTCAAGAGCGGACTTCAGTTCTCCAAACATTACCCGAAGAAGCCTCTCGCGAATTAGCCGAATTACTTAAATACCCCGAAAATACTGCTGGCGGTAGAATGACGATTGATTTTCTACCGCTATTGGAAAACGAAACAATTGGTAGTGCTTTAAGAAAAGTTCGGGCAAATCGAACTAAAGTCCAGCCAACTAATCTTTTCTTTGTCACAGACGATTTATCAAAATTACAAGGATATGTCTATCTTACGGATCTGGTATTTACCTCACCTCGGATGTTAGTAAAAAGAATTACCAAACCCTGCCCATTTTTTGCACATGTCTTAGATGACCAGGAGCAAACTATCCAAGCCGCGAGAAAATATGAAATGACCACTGTTCCTGTGGTTGATGATGCCGGAGTGTTAAAAGGTATTATAACTTCAGAAGACATCATCAAAGTCATTGAAGAAGAGGCGAGTGAAGATATTGCTAAATTAGGACACGCCTATGAATTGGAATCAGCATTTTCGCCCATCACCAAAAGTGTAAGGAGACGTTTACCTTGGCTTTATATTGACCTTTTGGGCGCGTTTGTTGCAGCATTAGTAATCGGTTCATTTGAACAGACCTTAAAAACGATGATTACGGTTGCGGCATTTATGCCAGTAATTTCGGAAATGGGAGGTGCTACCGGTAGTCAGGTTATTGCAATCATTGTCCGGTCTCTGGCATTAGGAGAAATCACTTTTAATGATGCAAAGCGATTGTTACTAAAAGAATTAAAAGTTGGTTTATGCACGGGCGGAGCATGCGGAATTGTTACCGCTTTTGTCGCAATTATTTTTCGGGGTTCTCCACTTTTAGGATTAATTGTATTTGGTGCGCTTGTAATTAATATGATTGTTGGTGCCATAACTGGTCTTATGTTACCGTTAATTTTATCAAAATTAAAAAGAGATCCGGCATTAGCATCAGGGCTTTTACTTACAGCAGTTACTGATGCTATTGGATTATTTGCTCTTTTAGGTTTAACTGCACTTGCTATAAAAATCTTTGGTCTTCACTAAGTAAGTACACCAATGAAAAGGCGCTGAGATTGTGGACAACATAACATCAACCGCAGTCTCATTATAATTCCATTGATAAGGGCGTTATCAATTGTGTTAAACTGAGAAATGTAATCTTAATGCTAAAAATATCTCATAATTAATAATAATGCCAAGAATTATTAGGACGAAAGGAATTTGTCTTGTATCACGTAATTTTCGAGAAACATCTAAAAGTGTAATTTTTTATACTGAGGCATACGGCAAGATAGCGCTAATTGCTAAAGGTGCCAGAAAATCGCTGAGTAAATTTGGTTCAAGTTTAGAGCCTTTTGTTTGTTCAGAATTAATCTTCTATAAAACTGAGCCTAAATCCATTTACATTCTATCTGATGCTTCGCTCATCGATGGTTTGCTAAATTTAAAATGCACCAACAAATATTTCTATGCTAACCAAATTGTCGAGTTAATCCTACGGACAGTAAATTTCGAAGACCCTAACCCAAATTTATTTAGACTATTATATTCTGCCTTAAAAACTCTTAACTCGGCTAATTCCAGCAATAATTTTTCTTCATTAGTTACGGCTTATTTTTTGAAAACAATTAGTATTTTAGGTTATCAGCCAGAACTTAGATGGTGTATAGTTTGCAAAAACTCAAAAACAAATGGTTTTAGTATAAAAAAAGGCGGCGTCTTATGTGCTAACCATATATTTTTAGATGATGAGATTTATGGTAAAGAACACATCAAGCCATTAAGATATTTATTAACTGCCCCACTGGAGAAAACCTTAAAAACATCTATCCCGCAATCAACTGCCAAATTAGTTGAGAATTACATAAACTATCATTTAGACAAAGTTCAACTTCACTCCTTGCGATTTTCATAGTTAGATGTATTGATGGTTTTGGGACAAAAATAAAAGCAGGCCGCAACTTTAAATGTAAGATGCGACCTGCTAAAAAAATAATTATTATTTAATTAACCTTAATAATCTTTAGCACTGGCGTCCGGCTGTTTTGAAGTTTAACAAAATAAACCCCGGGTATAACTTTCCGGCCGCTTCGGTCAGTTCCATCCCAAGTTATCGAGTTCTCGGTAGTGAAAATTTTATTAACTTTTTCTCCTAAGATATTATAGATATCAACAACTTTATAAGGCGTATATACTTCATTGAGTTGAATAGTAATAAGATGATGGAATGGATTAGGGTCGGCAGTAAGATGAGGTCTGGGATTTATTGATGTCGGTCCCAGTTCTTCGATTCCAGTGCCCAAATTTACTAATGCCCGCATCATTACATCATTATCTGCAGCGTCGCGGTCGGGTGCCCAGGCACCGGTATATTCCCAACCCTGATAAGAGCGTGGCTGAGAGGTATCCATACTAAAGACCGGTTCTTGATTAGTTGTGCCGATAACACCAACAAAGAATGCTCCAGAATTAATCGTCTGGTCAAGATTTAACTGATACCAGGTTGCTGATGTTGAGTTAACAGTAATAGCGCCACGAGCTAAAACTGTACCAGGAGTTCCGCCTGGACCATCGTCTTTATAAACAAAGACTGAGCAAATTGAAGGAGTTGCTAAATAATAAAGATTTACTCTAGCAGCAGTAATCCGACAGGGATAACGGGGAGGGATGAATTTATTGCCAAAACCACCGTTAGGTCCGTTCCAATATCGGCCGCCATCATTAGTGCCATCGTCATACATTAATTCGGCTGGATAAGTAACTACTCTGGTTTCGACAATAATTGAATCATTGGCTGGATAGACATCACCTGTCATTGCAGTTCTCACTACGGTTCGATAAATACCAGTAGCTGATGGTGTCCAGTTAGGTGTAAACACAACAGAATCAATTTGTCCTGGTGTCATTGACGGAATCGTAACTGTGCTATTATAGACAATTGTGCCTGCAGCATTCCGAATTCGACAGTGAACTGGGATATTACTGGCTGGTTGGTTACCGGTATTTTTAATTCTTGCCCAGATAGTGCGTGGTTCTTGATTGTAGAAAAAAACACCACCGGAATTATCATTCAAAACATTCCAGACACCAACATCATTTACTGCATAGGATGAAGAAACCGGAGGGTAGAATTTTACGGCTAAACCATCATGCGGTGTATTGATTGAGGGAACAGCACCGTATAAATAAGAGAGTCCGACAGTTCCTGTAATGTTTTCAATTCCAATTGTATTGTTACCTGCTGACCAACCACCATTATATGGAACACCTTGAATCTTTTTATATTGAAAAGTTATGGAACTATCAGGTCGAGAAAGAATTATCTGTAACGAACAACATGAGGTCGGAACATTCCACCATCGGACATTTAAGAAAGATATGATACAGGTATCATGTGCCGGATTTGTCCAATAGTAACAAGCCGGGCTACCAACCGAAAAATCTAAATCTGACATTAGCGCTGCAATAATATTGTTAGGACGTGCGGGGCTTGGTAAATTTTGGAAAGGATGGGCTGAGAGATAATTATCACCAAAAGCAATATAACCATTGGAACCAATGTAGAAATTATTTACGGTATACCAATAATAAGGGAAACTAAAACCGATAGGAAATGGACCTACAACATTATCATCAGCAAGACCCGACACCAAAGTTCCGACAGAACTAATATCTTTCCAAGCAAAAGTAGGTATATTGGGAGCAGTCGTATCATTATCAATCCAGCGATAACCATAAGCGTCTGGGCCACCTGCACCAAGCGTTGCATATTGTGGCGGTGTTACGGGATTACTTAGGGCGGTTACTAAAAGTAACACAATCTGTATCATTATGCCTCCTTGGGAGCAATATGCTCCTCGTTTATTTTAATCTTACCCATTCGGGCAATTTTTATTATATTAACAAAAAACCCAATGATGTCAAGAATCAGATGCAATATAATTTAAAAATCATCAGGATAAAAAATTCTTACATATCAGAAAAAAAACACTATTCGATTTCAATCCCCAATCTGTCTCCAATTTTTAGTTTGTGTTTTCGTAAATAAATTTAATTTGTCAATGTCAAGCAATTAACTTGTTGACTATATTTTTTAATACTGGCTACTTGACGACGAATTCTTTTTATTCTATGATAAGAACAATTATTATAAATATTGCTTTGTTTGATATGACATTTAGAAATTTCTTTTAATACGAATAAGTTGAATTTTTTAGTTAAAAATAAAATTAGACGCACTATCTTCTCTAAATGAGTAAATTATTTTCTGTAATCTTATATTTAATCTTTATTAGTATACTGGACGCACAGTATTTGGAGACAACGATTCCTGTGGGATTATATCCCAAAGCATTGGTATATAATCCAGTTAATAATAAATTGTATTGTGCTAATTGGGGAAGCCATAACATAACCGTGATTGATGGCGAAAACAATCAGATAAGCACGACTATCGATGTTGATAGTAATCCAATCGCCTTAGCATATAATCTTATTAATAATAAAATCTACTGTGCCAATGAAAAAAGCAATAGTATTAGTGTTATTGATTGCAATAATAATCAATTGATAACGACAATTGCGGTCGGTATGAAACCAGTCGCATTGTTCTTTAATCCCACAAATAATTGCCTGTATTGTGCAAATGCTAAAACAAATAATATATCAGTTGTTGACGGAAATAAAGATATTGTGGTAATGACAATTGGCGCAGGCTGTTTTCCTAATGATTTCACTTATAATTCGACAAATAATAAAATCTACTGTGCAAATTTAGACAGTGAGAATATTACGGTAATTGATGCCGTTACGCATCAGATTCCAACGACTATTCCGGTAAGAATTGCGCCATGCGATTTAATCTATAACCACCGAAATAATAAAATTTATTGTGCCAATTGGGGAAATAGTAGTATCTCAATAATTGATGGGACAACTGATTTAGTAATTACTACGATTTATCCCGGATGGTGCCCTTGGGCTTTAGCATACGATTCCATAAATGATAGAATTTATTCCGCAAATTTCTTATCTAATAATCTGGCAGTAATTGATGGTATAAGTAACCAGATTCTTTCAACGATTCCTGTAGGAGCAAGACCGAAAAACTTATTTTTTGATGAAGTTAATGGTCTACTCTATTGTGCTAACTACGGTTCTGGTGATGTCACTGTCATTAATAGCGTAAACAATCAGATTATTACAACTATTAGTGTTGATAGTCAGCCCATAAATTTGGCATTCAATCGGCAATACAATCGTGTTTATGTAGCAAATTTTACAAGTGGAACGGTTTCTGTGATTAAGGGGAATATTGGTTTGAATGAAACCAACCGAGGAATGCAAAAAGTAAAAGATTTTGAAATCTATCCCAATCCGGCTACTACTTATTTTATGATTTGTCCACAATCTATTACTAACGAGATAAAATTATATGATGTAACTGGTAAATTAGTAAAAAAAGAAAAGATGCAAAATTACTATAGTCATACTTTAGAACATAAAGCAGAAAAAGCGATAAAGTTTTCACTATCTGGTATTAAAAGTGGTATTTATTTTGTTCAAATTGGAGAAGAAAGTGTCCAGAAAAAGATTGTAGTAAAAAAATAATCAGGATGTCACTCAGTATGTTACTATTTCTGAATTCATTATTCTTAACTGATTATAATATTTAGTTTGAGACCAATTAAATTTTGCGGAAGGATTGAAAATATGGGATTTTATAAGCATAATAAATTTTATAAGCATAATAAATTTTATAAGTATAATAAATTTTATAAGTATAATAATTACGCTCGCACCAACAAACGATCCATTTTAATGAAATAATTTTAGAGCGGTATACTCGCCTCTATCGGTAACCAAATAGACTGTCCAATTAACCACCCTCTCGGCAAGCCGACCAGTAGCCTACCGGTAAGCCCCCTGGCTTACCTTCCTATTTACCTCCCAGACAATCTAATCATTGGTTTCCAAATAATTAACCTGATTATCAGGCAGATTACCAAATAGATCGTCAATTAAATTACATACTGGACAACCTAATCCTTCAGTTTCTCCGTCTGGTTGCAGAAATCAATAACCAATTCTACAAATTTTTATCAATTTCCATCGAATTTCTACCAGTTTCTATAAATTTCTATCCGTGTCTATGTTTGTATCTCTGTGTGTCTCTGTGGTAAAACTCCTTATCTTATCATCAGCATTTTTCTTTGGATTGTATTGCCATCAGCATGCAGAACATAGAAATAGACACCTTGACCGACTTTTCTACCGTTCTCATCAGTTCCATTCCAAATTATGCTATAAATTCCCGGTGCTTTATGTTCATTGACTAATGTCTTAATCAATCTTCCTGAAACATCATAAATCACAAGCGATACCTTTAAATTATTTCCTCGCCCTTGATGGGAGAGGTTAGGTG